>JALRIY010000349.1 GCA_023255285.1 Algoriphagus sp. | reverse complement strand
GTGGAAAGGAAAAGAAAGTAACCCAATACATGATCGTGACTGCAGAGGATGTCAAGCAAGCCTACGATCGAATCCAAGAAAGCTTGAGCACAATGTTAGTAAGTTTCCGTGTGCCGGATATCACGGAAAGTCCTATTTTAGATGTATTTCCTTTTGAAAAATCAGAAGTGAGTCCAGATTTACCTCCAGGAAACTTCAAATCTGTTGTCCAAGAATTGGGAGAAGAATAAAGCTGGGCCGCGTCACTATGCGGCCTAGTTTTTTTAGGCGAGTTCGGCGGATCCTTGGTTCGCAACCACAAAGGCAATCAATTCATCCACCGGAATTGCCGCTCGCTGGGCCGCATCCTCAATGTCCTCCCGACTCACCTGTGCTGCAAAAGTTTTGTCTTTTAAGCGCTTTTTCACTCCCTTCACTTCCATTCCTACATAGCCTTCTGGTCGCATGAGCGAGTAGGCATGTACCAAGCCACTGAGTTCGTCAAAGGCATAGAGCATTTTATCCATTAATGTGCGCGGTTCCACTCCAAAATACCGAGGACCATGGCAGGCAATCGCTCGAATAATCTCTGGATCGATAGCTCTTGCCTCCAATTCTTCAATAATTTTTCGACAATGTTGGTCAGGCCATTGATCCCAATCTGCATCATGAAGTAGTCCTGCAAGGTGCCATTTGTGTGCTTCTAGGGCACCCAATCCCTGCTCAAGCGCATAGGCTTTCATTAGGTGACCTACTTGTTTCATGTGTACTTTCAACCGATCATTCGCTACCCAATCATTCAACAAGGCATGCGCCTCAGTCAAGGTAAGTACTTGGTCTTTATTGATCGGATCTCCAAATTCTTGGCGGTTTAGATTCAAGGAAGGCGTTTGCATTTTTTGACGTTACTTTTTACGGTGCTATTTTTTCTGGAGGAAGGCATTCAAGAAACTGAATTTAAGCGTTTCTAATTTTCCATTTGGCTTTGACATAGCCCCAAATTACTTTGGGGCTTAAGGCTTTTTTCCGCGAGATGCCTCCATCATATCCCACATTTCTTGAGGTATCATCTCCAAATTATTGAACTCACCCGCACCTTTCAACCATTCTCCCCCATCGATTGTAATCACATCCCCATTTACATAGGCAGAGAAATCTGAAATCAAGTAAGCAGCCAAGTTGGCCAACTCCTGGTGTACGCCTACTCGTCCAACAGGCACTTTCTTGGCAGGGTCAAATTTTTTCACCAAATCACCGGGAAGCAGTCGACTCCAAGCGCCCTCTGTTGGGAATGGTCCCGGGGCAATGGCATTGGATCGGATGCCATATTTGGCCCACTCAACTGCCAGGGAACGGGTCAATGCTAAAACACCAGCCTTTGCTGCTGCAGAAGGAACTACATACCCAGAACCTGTCCAAGCATAGGTGGTCACTATATTTAAAAATACCCCCGGCTGCTTAGTTGCTATCCAGTGCTTACCAGCAGTTAAAGTTACTTGGGAAGTCCCCTTCAATACAATATCCAAAACCGTATTGAATGCATTGGAAGAAAGGCGCTCAGTAGGACTGAT
>JALRIY010000348.1 GCA_023255285.1 Algoriphagus sp. | reverse complement strand
GGGAAGAACCTGAAACCCAAGTTTTTCGTTTTCAACTAGACCTTTCTACAAAAGGGCTTTACATCTATCCCCGTAAAGGGATTCATTATTTTTTAATCTGTTTTTACACCATGAAAGACGAGCTAATTTTTTACCGTCCCAACGAGCTAGATGATCCCATTGAAGTAGTTTTTGATGAAAAAAGAGAAACCATCTGGCTTACTCAAACCCAACTTGCACAATTATTTGGTACACAACGGCCAGCCATTACCAAGCATTTAAAGAACATATTCAATTCTCAAGAATTAGAGGAATCTGTGGTATGTTCCATTTTGGAACATACCACTCCTCATGGTGCGATAAACCAAAAAACGCAAAAAAATAAATCTCCCTCAGCGGCAGATGCGAACTTGTTTTACGCTGATCCAGGAGAAAAGGCCCGCAGATTTTTTGTTTTTAGCCAAGGATTTATCAGCGTTATTTTTCCTTTTTGATCCGCGTGAAAAAAAATAATCGCGCAAAGCCGCAAAGCAGGAAAGCCGCAAAGGACTGCTTTCGATACTTCTTTGCGTCTCTCCGTCTTTGCGAGAAAATAGAAAAACTCCCATCGCGGGGGACCTTAACTTTTATACTTTCGGATTTTTAGTTCTTTTTCTGTAGGTTAAGGTGTTCCAAAGAAGTCTTTAGTCCCAAGGAACCCTCGGTTCAACCTTTCAGCCGCCTATGAAAATCTTATCCTTCCTTGCCCTGCTCGTGTTTGCTGCTCCAGCCTGGGCACAAACCCCTAGCTCTAGCGCCAAAGACCGTCCCAACATCATTTTTATCATGGCGGACGACCATGCCTACCAAGCCATTTCGGCCTACAGCAATCGACTCATTGAGACCCCCAACATCGACCGCATCGCCAAGATGGGCATGCGCTTTACCAATGCCACGGTGACCAACTCCATCTGTGCCCCTAGCCGGGCCACCATCCTTACCGGCAAGCATTCGCACCTCAATGGTAAGATCGACAACGACTTCCCTTTCGACACCACCAACGTCACCTTTCCCCAACTCTTTCAGGATGCAGGCTACCAAACGGCCATGTTTGGCAAGCTCCATTTTGGCAATGCTCCCAAAGGCTTTGACCAATTTAAAATCTTACCTGGACAAGGATCCTATTACAACCCTGACTTTATTACCAAAAACGAGGGCACCGTCCGCGTAGAAGGCTATGTGACCGACATCATTACCGACATGACCTTGGACTGGCTACAGGAGGAACGAAATCCCGAAGAGCCCTTCTTGTTGTTTTACCTACACAAAGCCCCCCATCGGGAATGGCTCCCCGCGGAGCGGCACTTGGAGGAATTTACGCAACGTACTTTTCCGGAGCCCGCCACCCTCTTTGATGACTACTCAGGACGTGGTCGTGCTGCGAAGGAAGCAGAAATGAATTTATTGACCCACATGAACTGGTCTGGAGATTCCAAAATCTATCCCAAAGTCATGGAGGAACTTGGGATAGCACCTACTACCACCTGGGATACGCTTGCCTTCACCCGAGAAATAGGGCGGTTGAATCCAAGACAAAGAGCCAATTGGATGAACGCCTATGACAGAGTCAATGCCT
>JALRIY010000347.1 GCA_023255285.1 Algoriphagus sp. | reverse complement strand
CTCTTTTCCAAACCAAGGGTGATTTGCTGATAGGGAAGTATTGCTTTGCTCGTTGTAGGTCCAGGTTTCTTTGGGATCAAAAAGAGTCCAAGAATTATTTTCAGTTTCGAGTACTTTTTCGGGACCAGAAGTCACCTTTTCTAAAAGTAGTTCCCATCCCAGTTCCTCTGCAAGGAACGCCATAGCAGGCAAGAAAGTCTGTAGGCCTACCATCCCAAATGTTGCGTGGTCAAACTCGCAGAATTTGGAATCAAAATCTTGAGGCTGATGGTTCGATACCAAGGCATCGATGGTGCCATCCATTAATCCTTCAATAAGAGCTTTCCGGTCAGACGCAGCACGAAAAGGCGGCATGACCTTTAGATGCGTATCGAAGGAGTTTAAATCTTGATCGCTAAATAGGAGTTGGTAAATGGACACATCCGCCGACACATGAAGTCCTTCCTTCTTTGCTTTTCGAATTAGATCTACCCCTTTCGCAGTGCTCAGGGTTTGGAAATGCACTTTTCCACCTGAGTAGCGAAGGAGATCTAAATTACGCTGGATGGCTACATCTTCTGCTAGGCTAGGAATCCCTTTCAATCCGAGCTGAGTTGACGTCTCTCCTTCATGCATTTGCCCAAAAATTGCAAGGAGTGGGTCATAAGCATGGTCAAAGAGAGTTCCTTCAAACTTTTGTAAATAGTATAGGATCTTCAGGTAGCGATCTGTATTGGAGAGGGGTTTGGTCCCATCTCCAAAGAGGGTGATTCCTGTTTGGTAGTGCATATCCAACATCTCGGTCAGATCTTCCCCATCTGTATTTTTGGTAACCGCACCAAGGATGGCTAATTCAGGAGTGAAATTCGCTGCCTTATTTTGCAAGAAAGACACTTCAGATTTGGTTTGAATGACGGGATGCGTATTGGGAAGAACCACTGCTTTAGAAAAGCCACTAGCAAGAAGGGTGATACAAAGTGATTCGACTGTTTCGCGGTATTCATGCCCTGGCTCTCCGATTCCACATCGTAGGTCAATCCACCCTTTGGAGGCGAGGTAGTTGGAGCAATCTATTACCTGGTCGTAAGAACTCTTCTCATTTTGATCCACTGGACTTAGTACGCCATTGGAAAAGGAATAGTCTTTAGGAGGTGAGAACTTACCTTGATTTAAAAGTTTCAGGTGTTGAAGTAATACAGCCATTCCAAGAAGATTTGCTGCAAAAATGCAATTTATTCGGGGAAAAGAAAAATGGAGTTATGTGAAAGTGTTGATTACACGAATTTCATTGTACTGAGTATAATGTACAAAGTACCATGTACCCCGCCTGCCTACGGTGGGTAGTCAAGAAGCAAGATACAAGAGCCGAGACCAAAATGCCTACTGACTCTGATCACTAGTCTTCCCCCCTTCATATTTCATCCCTCAGCGTTGGTCCTTCGACATTAAAAAAGTATAAAATAGCGAGTATTTAGTATCAAGTAGCCTCAATAGAATCATTCTGGTCCATACTTGATACGAATAAAAAAAGCCCTTCGAAGTGAATCGAAGGGCTTCAATAATGTGGCGGCGACCTACTCTCCCGGGTGTAACCCCAGTACCATCGGCGCTGCAGGGCTTAACTTCTCT
>JALRIY010000346.1 GCA_023255285.1 Algoriphagus sp. | reverse complement strand
CTTGGGAGAGGAGTGGGCTTCTATACAATCTAGAGTGGAGGAAGTTTATGGCAAAACGCGACAGATCAATAAACCCTCCGACTACATTTTGGATCAAGACCATCATAGACACTTGGCCAATCAAGCTCTGAAGTTTTCGGATTGGCAATTTTATTTGGAGGGATTGTTTTTGGAGAAAGTAAAAATGGAAGTGAAGTGATAGGTGTCTTTTAACCATTACTTCTGAATTCATGATTTCCCTAATGGAGAAAGGAACCTATGCATTTGATTTTTTAGAAAAAAAACTTGAGAAAACGTTCTCTTTTGGATTGGTTTTGACCTTTATCGCGTTACGCGGATTGTAGTCTCATTAATAGTCCAAGTTGATTAAAAATTGGAAATAAAAAAGGAGGCCTAGGCCTCCTTTAATCAGTTTAGGTTCTTCCTGAAAAATGCAATAGTTTTATCCCAAGCTGCTTTAGCCACGGGTTCGTCGTAGCGCGGGGTACTGTAGTTGTGAAACCCGTGGTTGACTCCTGGATAGTTAATCATTTCAAATTCTTTTCCATTGGCTTGAAGGGCTGCTTCGTAGGCAGGCCATCCTGCATTGACGCGTTCGTCTAGTGCAGCATAGATGATCAAGAGTGGAGCCTTGATTTGGGGAACATCGCTGGCTTCGGGTTGTCCCCCATAGTAGGGTACGGATGCCTTTAGGTCAGGAATTCGTACAGCCATCATGTTGGAGATCCAGCCGCCAAAACAAAATCCGACCACGCCCACTTTTCCATTGCAATCGGGATGTGTTTTTAGGAATTCATAGGCAGCGATAAAGTCTTCCAGCATCTCTTCTCGGGTTCGCTTTGCCTGCATCGTTCGACCCTCGTCGTCGTTGCCAGGATAGCCACCGAGTGGAGTCAAGGCATCTGGGGCAAGGGAAATAAAGCCATCCACCGCGCATTTTCTTCCCACATCTTCGATGTAGGGATTGAGGCCACGGTTTTCATGAACTACGATGATTCCTGGAAACTTACCCTTACCGGTAGGCTTGGACAAAAGTGCTTTTATTTGTCCTCCACCTTTGGGGGAGTTGTACATCAGGTAATCCGAACTCTGCAGTCGCTCGTCGTCAAGCGCCACTGTACGTCCGTTGGCATAATCGGGCATCATGCTACCCAATAAGGCAGCCACGGTGATGCCTCCCACCGCATAAACAGAAAGCTTTTCGATGAAGGTTCTGCGATCCAGTTTATTGTGGCAATAGTAATCGTAGAGGTCAAAGGCCTCCTGCGGAATATCGGCTTTGTTGAGTTTTTCCATGGTCGGTATAAAATGTAGGATAATATAATGAAAAAATAATCAAGAAAAATAAGAGTTATTTCAAGAAGCTGAGCACGAGATTAATTGGTTGCTGATGAGGCTGGGTTTGTACTTTGGTGGTCATAGCTCAGTACTTCAGTTAGTTTCCAGCTATCCTTGTCCAGAATCCAGAGGTGTGTAAATCTGGCAGTGCTGGTCCAATAGTCTTTCTTATCTTTTTCTCGGATGTAAAAATGGTGGAAACCGGTTTGTATGGCTCCGTAGAGTTTGCCATCGGAAAACAGTGGAAAAACGTCCAAGCTTTCTGCGTCGACT
>JALRIY010000345.1 GCA_023255285.1 Algoriphagus sp. | reverse complement strand
AGATCTCCGTTTTGCCAGCACCAGTGATGCCTTGAAGCAAAACGGTCTGCTTGCTTTCAAAGTGCCCCTTGATTTGATCCATAGCATCCTGCTGGGCTTCTGATAGGGCCGATGCTTCTCGCTCAGCAGCCTCCTCGGGGATCCGGTCCACGAATTGGGTAAAGGATTCCACTACTCCGTTTTTGATCAGGGTCTTCAGGGAACTTTCGGAATCTCCTTCTTCCAATAAACTCGCCTTAGCAAGCCCTTTCACGTTCAATTCAGGGCGCTGATGCACGGGCAAGTCGCGCAAAAATTTGAGCAAAATTGCTTCCTGCTTGGGCTTAGATTGCAATTCTCCAAAAAGATTCTCCAAAGCAGTGCTACTCAAGTAATCTGCATGCAATCGCAGCCTAGTTTCTACCTTAGGACTGTATTTTTCTTGTACTTTTTCAAAAATCAAGATTGCCTCTTTGGCTACCAAACTCTTAAGGATGGGATGGATGGCCTTTACGCCGAGGAGCTGCTCACAGTCCTCGTAACTGAGCTCCTCTTTGGTAGCCAATGCTTCCAATATTTTCTCCTCCCGTACATCCAATGGATAGGTCGAATTCTCCAGATCAAATTCAGGATGAAGTTGAATTTTGCTTTCGGAAGATAGCCGCAAGCCCGAAGGAAGGGCCGCACCCATTACCTCTCCAATGTGGCAACAATAGTAGGAAGCCATCCACACCCAAAAGCGAATTTGCAGGGGATTGACAGAGGGCTGCTCCTCTAGCAGGTCCAACACTGGCTTGGCCTCGTAGGCTTGAGGAGGACTCTGATGAACACGTCCTATGATGCCAGTGAGCACTTTTTTCTTACCAAACTGGACTAGTACTCGGCAGCCAATCTGAAGCAATGGCTGAAGGGATTTAGGCACCTTGTAGGTAAACATCCGGGGAATGGGTACCGGCAAGATGACATCGACGAATTGAGGTTCGTCCATGGCTGAAGAAAACGTATGATCTGGAAATAGCGTATCCACTAAATTAGTTCAACTGAGGTACCAATGCGCGTGCTTCCTCGACCGTCGCCACAGGTCTGAGGCAACTTCGATTTACACATACGTAAATTAAGGCATTTCCTTCGGCATCGCCCAGCTTTCCTTCCAGAAGAGGGACGCTAGCTGTCGGGGTTTCTGACCATGCCACCACCGCATTAGGAAGATAGTCCGCCAGCAGGGCTAATGCTTTTTTCTTTGCTCCGGTACCCACAATGGCAATCTCTGAGGTCAGCACTAGGCTCTCCAAGTAGAAGTTGGCCCAATTGCACAAAAACCCAGGGTCTTTCAAGATTAGCTCTTTCATCCCACCCAACATGTGCGCTGCGATTTTTCCATACTTCTCCTCGTAAGTCAGGAGCGAAAGTTGGTGAAAGCTGCGTGCAAGGATGGAGTTGGAGGCTGGGATGACGTTGTCAAAGAGTTCTTTTTTGTTGGCAATTAATTTTTCAGCACTGGGATCACTGAAGTAAAAGTATCCATCTTCTGGATCGTAAAAACGTGCCAAAACCACCTCAGCTAGCGTTTGGGCAAACACCAGATGTCGTGATAAACCACTTGCAGCAAAAGCCATCAAAGAGGCCTTTATCAATGCTGCGTAGTCCTCTAAAAAAGCA
>JALRIY010000344.1 GCA_023255285.1 Algoriphagus sp. | reverse complement strand
AGATAACCAACTTAAGCTTATTGTACATGAGGATCCAACTGCCAATACAGCAGTTGTAAATGTTTTATATGATGTTGGTTCAAGAGATGAAAATCCTGAAAAAACAGGATTTGCGCACCTTTTTGAGCACTTGATGTTTGGCGGTTCCAAGAATATACCCGAATTTGATACTGCCTTACAAAAAGTGGGGGGACAAAATAATGCTTTTACCTCTCCAGATATAACAAATTACTATATCACCATTCCTTACCAAAATTTAGAAACTGCTTTTTGGTTGGAGTCTGATAGGATGAAAGAATTGGCCTTCAGTCCTAAATCTTTGGAAGTCCAGAGAAAAGTAGTTATTGAGGAATTTAAGCAAAGATATTTAAATCAACCCTATGGAGAAGCATGGCTAAAATTTAGACCCTTGGCCTACAAAGTGCACCCTTATCGTTGGGCTACCATAGGTGAAAAAATAGAACATATCGAGAATGCAAGCTTAGAGGATGTAAAAGAATTTTTCTACACCCATTATGTTCCAGCCAACGCAACAATCGTCGTAGCTGGGAAAGTCAAATTTGAAGAAGTTTTATTGTTGGTTGAAAAGTGGTTTGGAGATATCCCTTCTGGGAAAAAACCGGTTAGGAATCTTCCAAAAGAACCTATCCAGACTGAAAATCGTAGGGAAATAATTGAATCAAAGGTTCCTGCAAATTCAATATATATGGGTTTTCCAATGCCAGGAAGAATGAATCCAAATTATGCATCAATTGATCTGGTTTCTGATATTTTAGGTAGAGGGGATTCCTCCTTCCTTCAGCAAAAATTAGTAGAAAATAATAAAGTTTTTACGTCAATTTCTTCCTATGTAATGGGTTCAATTGATCCGGGTATGCTGATGATCCACGGAAATTTAGCTGAGAATATTCAAATTGAGGAGGCAGAAAATTCAATTTTGGAAAGTCTAGAAGAATTTTCCAATTTAACTATTCCTGAAAATTCTTTGAAAAAAGTAAAAAACCAGGCTGAAGCAAGTTTAGTCTTTGGAGAAGTGGAAGTACTTAATCGTGCTATGAATTTGGCTTTTGCTTCTAATTTAGGAAATACTGATTTCGTAAATCAAGAATCTGATCAAATCCAAGCAGTGGAATTAAAGGATATTCAGGAATGGTCAAAAAAATTATTTAAATTAGGCTCTAGAAATACCTTAATTTATCAAAAAATTGAATCATGAATATAAGAATCGGACAAGGATATGATGTTCATCGGTGGACCAAAGGGCGACCATTGATATTAGGAGGTATTGAAATTCCATCTGAATTTGGTCCGCTTGGTCATTCAGATGCCGATGTGGTTTGTCATAGTTTATGTGATGCAATCCTTGGAGCAGCAAATATGCGAAACATCGGGTATCATTTCTCCGATAAAGATCCACAATGGAAGGGAGTAGCCTCAACCTCACTTTTAAAAAAAGTATTAGAAATGATAAGTGAGAAAGGTTGGGCTTTAGGTAATGCAGATCTAACTGTGGTTTTAGATGAACCAAAATTGAATCCATATATTCCCCAAATGAAGGAAAATTTGGAAAGTCTTCTTAACTTGAAAGAAGGTACAATTTCCATTAAGGCCACTACCTCAGAGGGTATCGGATTTGTTGG
>JALRIY010000343.1:1154-1643 GCA_023255285.1 Algoriphagus sp. | reverse complement strand
AGAAGAAGAAATAATGGCTAAAGACCCCAAACTTGATAAAGTGGGTGTTAGTGGTTATAACAAACCAAAGGCTACGCCCAATCATCCTACCAAAAGCCACGTAGTTGTAGCTAAAGAGGGTGATAAGACTAAAACAATCCGATTTGGACAGCAAGGTGTTAAGGGTTCTCCTGAAGGCTCTGCTCGTAACAAGTCATTTAAAGCCCGTCATGCCGATAACATTGCCAAAGGTAAGATGAGTGCTGCGTATTGGGCTGACAAAGTTAAGTGGTAACCCACAAAGGATATAATATGGAAGATTACGAAAAAAGCTCACCTGACCAGTCGGTTGAGGGTTGGGTTATCAGTAAGGTTGACCAATGGCGTGACCACTATAACGCAAACTACGAACAGAAGTTTGATGAGTACTACCGTCTATGGCGTGGTATCTGGTCTAACGACGACAAGACCCGTGAGTCAGAGCGATCACGACTGATTTCCCCTGCCTTG
>JALRIY010000343.1:0-1144 GCA_023255285.1 Algoriphagus sp. | reverse complement strand
CGAGAGTTCAGTCGCAGAGGTTGAAGAAGCCACCTTCGGTCGTGGTAAGTGGTTTGACATCCGTGACGACCGCAACGATCAAGACCCTACCGACATCGCCTACCTACGTGAGCAATTGTCAGAGGACTTCCAGTTTACCAAGACCCGTAAGGCTGTAGCAGAGTGTATCCTTAACTCCGCTGTCTTTGGCACTGGCATTGGTGAGTTGGTGTTAGAAGAAGTCAAGGAGATGAAGCCAGCTACTCAGCCAGTGATGGATGGGGCTATGACTGCTGTTGGTGTTGCCACTCAGGATCGTGTTGTTGTTAAACTTCGCCCTATCCTGCCACAGAACTTCTTGATTGACCCTGTTGCCACCTCCATCGAGGATGCTTTGGGTGTTGCCATTGATGAGTTTGTACCCAAGCATCAAGTTGAAATTGGTATCCAGAACGGCATCTACCGTGATGTTGACATTGAGGGTGCTTCAGACGACTCAGACATCGAGGCAGACAAGGAGCTAACATCCTTCGACGAGGACAAGGTACGTTTAACCAAGTATTACGGCTTAATCCCACGTCACCTCTACAACGATGCGCTCATGGAAGAGGATGACAGTGAGTTGTCCAAGAGTGTTAAGCCTGAAGAGGGCGAAGAGGAAGAAGAAGAAGGCTACATCGAGGTGATTGTTGTTATCGCCAACGGTGGGCAGTTGTTGAAGATTGAAGAAAACCCCTACATGATGCAAGATCGTCCTGTTGTGGCGTTTCCTTGGGATGTAGTACCTAGCCGCTTCTGGGGTCGTGGTATTTGTGAGAAGGGTTATAACAGTCAGAAGGCTTTGGACGCTGAGCTACGTGCTCGTATCGACGCATTGGCGTTAACTGTCCACCCGATGATGGCTATGGATGCCTCTCGTATGCCTCGTGGGTCTAAACTGGAGATTCGTCCCGGTAAAACCATCCTGACCAACGGCAACCCTGCTGAGATTTTACAGCCATTCAAGTTTGGTAACCTCGATCAGGTCACTTTCGCTCAGGCGGGTGAGTTGCAGAAGATGGTTCAGATGGCTACAGGCGCTATTGACGCCGCTGGTATCCCCGGTTCTATTAATGGCGAAGCTGCTGCTGGCGCTGTCTCTATGTCGATGGGAGCAATCATCAAA
>JALRIY010000342.1 GCA_023255285.1 Algoriphagus sp. | reverse complement strand
AGACCCCAATGTGGTGTATGTCGGATCAGGTGAACATGCAGTTCGCGGCGTAATGACTAGCTATGGAAATGGGGTATACAAATCCACCGATGCAGGAAAGACCTGGAAGAATATTGGCTTGGAAAAGACCCGCCATATTTCAGACATCGCGGTGCATCCATCAAACCCTGACTTGGTATACGTGGCAGGCCAGGGAACCGTGCATGGACCAAACAACGACCGTGGCGTATTTAAATCCACCGATGGTGGAGCCACCTGGAAGAAAGTACTGTACATCAACGATAGCACAGGGATTTCATCGCTCTCGATGGATATGAACAATCCACGCATCCTGTATGCCACTTCATGGGAGCACAGAAGACTCCCTTGGACTGTATCCAGTGGTGGAGCAGGGTCTGCAATTTGGAAATCAACCGACGAAGGTAATACCTGGCACAAGCTCACCGAGGGCTTGCCAAAAATGATGGGTAAGATGGGAATCAGCGTTTCACGTGCAAATTCCAACCGCGTATATGCCATCGTAGAAACTGAAAAAAGCAAATCAGGGCTATACCGTTCCGATGATGCTGGCAAAACCTGGGCCTTGCTATCCAACAACCAAGACATTAGCTCCCGCTCATGGTATTACATGGAGGTATTTGCAGATCCAATCAATGAAAACATCGTCTATGTGCTCAATGCCCCAATGATGAAATCCATTGATGGAGGAAAAACATTTGTTCAAGTACGCGTTCAACATGGGGATACCCATGATCTCTGGATTAATCCAAATAAAAATAACGTCATCGCACTTGGCGACGATGGGGGTGCTGAGATAAGTTTCGACCATGGGAAATCCTGGTCAAGCATCATGAATCAACCTACTGCACAATTTTATCGAGTGAATACTGACAATGTTTTTCCTTATAAGGTATATGGAGGCCAGCAAGACAACTCCTCCGTCATTATCGCAAGCAGAAACAATGGATCATCACTTACAGAGCGGGATTGGACCGCAGGCGCAGGTTGTGAATCTGCATTTCTTGCATTTGATCCAAACGATCCCACACTTGTATTCGGTGGATGCTATCAAGGCTACATTGAGGTGCTGAATAGAAAAACTAATGAATCCAAGGATGTGCAGGCGTATCCCACCCTCAACCTTGCCATTGAGCCAAAAGACATGAAATACCGCTTCAATTGGAATGCGCCCATTGTGGTATCCCCCCATGATCCAAAAACAATTTACCATGCAGGGAATGTATTGTTAAAGTCAACCAATGGGGGAATGAGTTGGGATGCTATCAGCGGAGACCTCACACGCAATGATAAATCCAAACAAGGTCCAGGGGGAGTTCCATTCACCAACGAAGGAGCGGGAGGGGAAAATTACAATACCATTTCTTATGTAGCTGAATCTTCGCTTGAGAAAGGCACTATCTGGACTGGCAGTGATTGTGGTTTGGTATTTGTGACCCTAGATGGGGGAAAAACATGGACCAATGTAACTCCAGCCGATCTTCCAGAATCTCAAATCAATAGCATTGAGCTTTCATCGTTCGACCAAGGCGTGGCCTATATTTCAGCAACACGGTATAAGCTGAATGATTATGGGGCATATGCCTACAAGACTACCGACTATGGTAAAACATGGGTAAAAATAAACAAGG
>JALRIY010000341.1 GCA_023255285.1 Algoriphagus sp. | reverse complement strand
ATTACTAAACTCTACTGCTCCAACAGAACCAGAAAATCGAGTAGCACTACTTCGAAAACTTGTGGGCAAAGCTGGCAAAAATCCTTGGATCGAGGTCCCTTTTTACTGCGACTACGGCTACAACATTCAAATGGGGGAAGATTGCTTTTTCAATTTCAACTGTGTGGTGTTGGATGTTTGTACGGTCCAACTTGGAGACCGAGTTTTTATTGGACCAGCTGTTCAAATCTACACTGCTACACATCCATTGGATGCGCAGACTAGAGGTGCATTTTGGGAATCAGGCAATCCTGTTAGCATTGGATCAGACGTATGGATTGGTGGAGGAGCAATTATTTGCCCTGGGGTAAACTTAGGTGACCGCGTGGTGGTCGCTGCCGGAGCTGTAGTTACCAAAAATTTCCCTTCAGACGTAGTTATTGGAGGTAATCCAGCGAAAATAATCCGTTATTTGGGTTCCAAAGAATAACTCATGGCTACCTTCTATTCCAAAAGAGATCTACTTTTCCAGCTTTTTGAAAATCAAAATTGCTTGGAATTGCTCCAGTATCCCTACTTTTCTGACCATTCCAAAGAGACCTTTACCCTAGTTCTGGATGCAGCTGAGCAGATTGCGGAGAAGTCCTTGTATCCAATTTTCAAGGAAATGGACCGACTGGAACCCCAATTGGAAAATGGGATTGTGAAAGTTCATCCCCAAATGCGGACAATCATCCGCCAATTTGGAGCCGATGGTTGGATAAACGCCATCTTCCCTTACGAAGAAGGTGGGCAGCAACTCCCTTGGACCCTGCATTTTTCAGCTGGATTTATATTACAGGCAGCTAATTATTCTGCCAGTGTTTTTCCATTTTTGACTACAGGGGCTGCCAACTTGATTCGATCCTTTGGTTCTCCCGCCCTTCGAGATACCTACACGCCCAAAATGTATTCGGGAGAATGGCAAGGAACCATGGCCTTGACCGAACCGGATGCAGGCAGCTCGCTATCCGATTTGTCAACCACAGCCATACCAACCTCAAATCCAGGAGTTTATTCTATAAGCGGCCAAAAAATATACATATCTGCTGGGGACCACAATGCCTGTGACAACATCATCCATTTGATGCTTGCGCGCATTGCAGGAGCACCAGCGGGAACGAAAGGAATTTCCCTATTTGTGGTACCCAAAATCAGATTGGATGGCACCCCAAACGATGTATTGACCCAAGGAATTTACCACAAAATGGGCTATAAGGGCGCACCAATAGTACACTTAATGATTGGAAGTGAATCTGCTTGCGAAGGGTATCTCGTTGGGGAAGTACACCAAGGCCTAAAGTACATGTTTCAAATGATGAATGAAGCTCGATTGGGAGTGGGTATGAATGCTACAGCCATCGCTACGGCGGCATTTCAAACCTCTTTGGAATATGCGAAAGTCAGACCACAAGGACGAAATCTAAACGACAAAGAATCACATAGACCCCAGATACCCATCATCCAACATGCTGATGTAAAACGTATGCTCTTATTTCAAAAAAGCATTACAGAAGGATCTTTGGCACTATTAATTTACTGTGGATTATTAGCCGATAAAATTTCTCAAGAAACTGATTCTACGAAGAAAAATGAAATGGAATCGCTTTTGGATTTACTGACCCCAATTGCCAA
>JALRIY010000340.1 GCA_023255285.1 Algoriphagus sp. | reverse complement strand
ATGGTAGTACTTGTTGATCTCGTCATCAAAAGCAGTGAAACCAAGGGTGAAACTAGGGGCTGGGATGCCTTTTCTCGCAAAATTCACATTATCAGAGCGATCGTACAGTCCTTGCTCTGGCGATGGATCCGCTTTTGCCGTAAGCCCAAACTCAGCAACAGCCTCGTTAATCATAAAGTCTGCACTGGTGCGGCCTAGACCAATCACGGTGATGATAGAGGTATCGTTGTAGCCTGCGTTATCAATGTTTAGATTGTAAACGATTTTCTCCAGTGGAATTAGAGGATTATTGGAGAAATAGGCACTGCCTAGCAAGCCTTTTTCTTCGGCTGTCCAAAGAGCAAGAAGGATAGATCGCTTGGGCGGGTTTTTGGAAAAGTACTGTGCCGCATTAAGGACAGCTACGGTACCCACGGCATTGTCTCGTGCACCGTTGTAGATCGAATCTCCTGTAGCATCTGGGGTACCTACCCCTACATGATCGTAGTGTGCAGAAAGCATCACGTATTCATTTTTTAGGACAGGATCTGTACCTTCGATGAAAGCAAGCACATTCTTGCCCTCGATTTTCTTATTTACTTTTCCTTCAATTGCAAGGGTAGCATTTCCCAAGTTGGTACCGGTCAACTGGTTTTTCCCATCTTCTACCCACAGGTAGGGAAGCTTGCTGGACGCTCCCTGATCCATTCCCAATTGAGGTCTATTCAAAAATCCAGATACCAATTGCCAAGGTACAGAAGGGACATTGAAACGTTCGATCAAAGCGACGGCCCCTGCTTCTTTGGCACGAACAGACTTTGCTCTTCCCTCCGAAAATAATTGATTTGGGCTAAATTTGTTAGGTGCTCCCACATTGGTGATCGCAATCTTTCCTTTGAGATCTTTTCCTGAAAATTCTTCTGCTGATCCAAAACCTACATCTACTACTTCGTAGCTTCCTGAAAAAGAACTACCATCCAATACCAGGAGGTTTTGCCCTTGGGAAAAGGAAAAATTACCCAATTGTACCGAGCCGGTGGTAGGAGGAGACGATAAATTGAAGGGGATATCTTGGTAGTACCCGTTGCTTCCTGGGATTGGCTTTGTGCCTGCTTTTTCAAGTTCCTGTGCGATGAAAGTGTACGCCAATTTCATTTCTGGGCGAATCGGATCTCGTCCCATCAGTTCATCCGATGCCAGATAGGTAAATTGAGAAATGGCCTTTTCAGAAGAAAATTTTTTTTCAACATCTTGCTTTTGTGCGAGGAGGGAAGAGCTGCCAAAAAGTACAGCAGATATAATCAACAGGTGTTTTTTCATAGCGGGGAAAAGTATTGAATACTAAAGTAAATTAAATTTTGAATTCAATCAGTTGCTTTACCTCAATTCATTCAGGTTCCAACCCAAAAGGTTTGCAGTTTTTAAAAAATGTGCTGGAGGTGGACAAACTAATTGAATGGGATTAGTAGAGTAGAACGGAGTAAAAGCGAGTTTCCAGGAATGAAGCAAAAGATTTTGTAAGCCAAAATGAGTTTCAAAATAGGTGTTTTGCTTGTTGTCACCGTGCTTTCGATCCCCTAGAATATAATGCCGGATATGAGCCATGTGCCTACGGATTTGATGGGTCCTGCCAGTAAGCAAATCTACTTCTAGTAAACTATAACGACTGCTAGGG
>JALRIY010000033.1 GCA_023255285.1 Algoriphagus sp. | reverse complement strand
GTGCGTGACCTATTTAAGCAAGCAAAGGAAAAAGCACCTTGCATCATTTTTATCGATGAAATTGACGCGATCGGTCGTTCCCGTGGCAAAGGTCAAATGCCGGGTTCAAACGACGAACGAGAAAATACCCTTAACTCCCTCTTGGTCGAGATGGATGGTTTTGGTACAGATTCAGGAGTTATTGTTTTAGCTGCAACCAACCGACCGGATGTATTGGACAGTGCCTTGCTCCGTGCTGGCCGATTTGACCGACAAATCTCCATCGATAAACCGGATATTGTGGGCAGAGAGGCCATCTTCAAAGTACACTTGAAGCCAATCAAAACTGCTGCAGAAATTGATCCAAAGAAATTAGCAGCCCAAACCCCGGGCTTTGCTGGAGCTGAAATTGCCAATGTCTGTAACGAGGCCGCATTGATTGCTGCACGTAGAAATAAGGAAGCAGTAGACATGCAAGATTTCCAAGATGCCATCGACCGGGTGATTGGGGGATTGGAAAAGAAAACAAAAATCATCTCTCCAGAGGAAAAGAAAATTGTGGCCTACCACGAAGCTGGACATGCGGTAGCTGGCTGGTTTTTAGAGCATGCCGATCCTTTGGTGAAGGTGTCTATTGTACCACGAGGTGTGGCTGCGCTAGGCTATGCGCAATATTTACCAAAGGAACAGTTTCTCTACCAAACCGAGCAGCTTATCGACGAGATGTGCATGACTCTTGGGGGTAGAGCTGCAGAAGAAATTATCTTTGGAAAGATCTCTACAGGAGCTTTGAGTGACTTGGAACGCATCACTAAAATGGCATATTCCATTGTATCGGTTTATGGCATGAATGAGAAGCTAGGAAATATCTCTTTCCACGACAGCAAAAGCGATGGCTATAAGATGACAAAGCCCTATTCAGAAGCTACGGCAGAGATGATTGATCAAGAAGTAAGCAAGTTGATTCAATTTGCATATACACGTGTTCTTGATTTATTGCGCAAGCACCAAGCGGAACTTGAAATCCTTGCCAAAGAGTTGCTCGAAAAAGAAATTTTATTCCAGGCAGATCTAGAGGGATTGATCGGCAAGCGTCCATTTGAAAAAGAGACGACCTACCAGGCTTTCACCAATAAAAAGGATCTAGCTACGGAGGAAATAGCTCCTGAGCCAGTGGAAGCCATTGAAGAATCGGGAATTGTAGCTGAAATCCCCGCGAGTCCAGATGCGGATTCTGGAGATACAAAAGCCTAACGTGAAAAGCCTCGGAAATACGGGGCTTTTCCTTTTTTACAGGAATGCATCTATCTTTACCCCATGCAAGCTTCTGACCTGAATTTTCCCCTAAACGGGAAAAAGCTGTTATTCGCCTCCGACTTCCACTTGGGCGCACCTGATTATACTTCGAGTCGGGAGCGGCAGGAGCGCATCATCGCTTGGCTGGATTTTGTAGCAGATGAAGCAGCAGCAGTATTTCTGGTGGGAGATATTTTTGACTTTTGGTTTGAATATGGAGAAGTAATTCCCAAAGGATTTCTCCCTTTTCTAGCAAAACTTTCGCAACTACGTGACCGCGGGATTCCAATACTTTTTTTCACGGGCAACCATGATTTATGGATGAAGGATTATTTCACCCAAGAACTGGGGATTCCGGTATATACCCATCCTATTGAGATAGTTGTGGAAGGAAAGAAAATCTTAGTTGGCCATGGAGATGGATTGGGGCCTGGGGATAGTACCTATAAGTTCTTGAAAAAAATATTTACCAATCCATTGGCCCAATTGCTTTTTCGTTGGATTCATCCAGACATTGGAATAAGATTGGCAAAGGCCTGGTCAGGTACTAGTCGTATCAATAACCACAGTAAAGACGAACAACGCTTTCTCGGAGATGGGGAATGGTTATGGGCCTACTGCAAAGAACTTGATCAAAAGAGAGCCCATGATTATTACATCTTTGGACACCGGCATCTTCCTTTGCAATTACCCGTAGGACAAAGTGCTACCTATTTTAATCTTGGAGAATGGGTGAGCCAATTTACTTACCTAGAGCTCAGTGCCTCGGAGGCACAGCTCAAGCAGTTTAGCCATAGTCCAGGTCCCAATTCCAATCGGTATTCCTCCACCGCTGTAGGGTAAGTCCACTGTAAAGTATAAATCAAAAAAGCCTTTCCATTGTACTTGGAAAAGCTTTTTTATTTTTTAGTTCCTATCTAATCGCATGCTTTTCTGCTTGCTTATCCAATAGAAACGAGTTCAATGTCAAAAATTAGGTCCTGACCTGCCAAATCGTGGTTGGCATCAAGGACAATTTTCTCTTCGTCTAGCTCGACCACGGTAACGGGCATGGGCTGTCCTCCCGGACCCTGGAGGGTCAATTGAAGTCCTAGTTCGGGGTGAATATCTGGGGGAACTTGTGACAAAGGCACTTCGATAATCATATCTTGCCGACGCTCTCCGTAGGCCTCAGCTGCAGGGATGGTCACTGTCTTTTTGTCTCCGATTACCATTCCATAGACTGCTAAATCAAAGCCTTTAATCATGTTGCCATCGCCAAGTGTAAAACTTAGTGGTGACCTGGAAACTGAAGAGTCAAAAATACTCCCATCTTCCAATCTTCCGGTGTAATGGACGGCTACGGCATCCCCTTTTTTTGCTGACATTGAATTCAAATTTTGTGAATACCAAAGGTAGGAAAAACAATTAGGCGTCCCAAACCAAAAAATAGTGTCCGGAAATTATAAAAAATTGTACATTTTCGGACATATTTAACTTTGTATTTAGCGACTAGCTTCTCCAATCCTTATTGGCACTATTTTTCGAAGGAATACCCAAAACACTACTTATGGAACAGCAACTTGGACGGATCCTGATCATCGATGATAACGAAGACTTACTTTTTGCGGCGAAGATGCTTTTGAAGAAGCATGCCAAAGAAGTTCATATCGAAAAAGACCCTCGAAGGATCCCTTTTTTGATCAATACCCAAAACTTCGATGTCATTTTGTTGGACATGAATTTCAGGGAAGACACCACTTCTGGAAAAGAAGGGTTTTATTGGTTGAATCAAATCAAGGAAATCGACCCACAAGCAGTAGTGATTTTGATAACCGGTTTTGGGGATGTGGAAATGGCTGTTCAAGCTTTAAAGGAAGGCGCAACTGACTTTATTCTGAAGCCATGGCAAAATGAAAAACTCGTTGCAACCATATCTGCAGCGCTCAAGCTAAAAGAAAGCTATACTCAGGTAGATAAGTTGAGTAAAAAGCAAAAAACCTTGCAGGGCGACCTTAAAAAGAATTTTACCGAGATTATCGGTCAGTCTGCATCAATGAAGAATATTTTTTCCATCATCGATAAAGTCGCACAAACCGATGCCAATGTCTTGATTTTGGGAGAAAATGGTACCGGTAAAGAACTGATTGCTCGCGCCATCCACGAGCGGTCGCTGCGAAGCGAGGAAATCTTTGTAGGGGTAGACATGGGGTCTATTACCGAAACCCTCTTTGAATCTGAGCTCTTTGGTCACAAGCGTGGAGCTTTTACCGATGCTAAGGAAGACCGAGCAGGTCGATTTGAGGTAGCCGACCAGGGCTCCCTTTTCTTGGATGAAATTGGCAATCTATCCATGCCCTTGCAATCCAAATTGCTTACCGTACTCCAAAAACGAGAAGTTACCCGAATCGGAACCAACCAGTCCATTCCGGTGGATATTCGATTGATCTGTGCAACCAATATGCCTGTTCACGACATGGTGGCTGATAATACGTTTAGGCAAGACCTTTTATACCGCATCAATACCGTAGAGATCTACCTACCACCCCTTCGGGAGCGGCAGGACGATATCCCCCAGCTTGCCAACCACTACTTGCAGCAGTATGCGCAGAAGTACCGCAAAAACTTTCAAGGCATCCTTCCTGCAGCCATGGAATTGCTCCAAAGGTATCCTTGGCCTGGAAATATCCGAGAATTGCAACATGCTATTGAACGTGCCATTATCATGGCAGATGGAAACGAACTCGATAGTAGAGATTTCTTTTTTCTTTCAGCCAAGCCATCATCAGAAAAAGTTCAGGCAAGCAGCACCCTTAACTTAGATGATATGGAACGAAACACCATCCAACGTGCCATAGATAAAAACGGAGGAAACATCTCTAAAGCTGCGAAGGAACTGGGACTCACAAGAGCCTCCTTGTACAGAAGACTGGAGAAATATGGATTATAAAGTTGGCTTACTTGGGAGGATAGCCTTGCTTACCGTTACGCTATTTTTACTTTCCTACGCACTGTTAGACAGTTGGGGTGTATTTCCCATCTCACTATTTCTGATCTTAGCAGGAATCCAACTCCTCTTTTTAATCAAATATGCAGAGAGCTCCTTTAAAAAGGTCCGCTTGTTTTTAGACAACATCAAGCAGGACAAATATAGCCAGCTCTATCCTGTCAAGTTTGATGGCACCGAAACGGACGACCTACACATTGAATTCAATGCTATTTTGGCTAAACTCAAGGAAGATCAGGCAGAGAAAGAAGCCAACTACCAGTATTTTCGGTCTGTTTTCAAACACTTGAGCATTGGCTTGATCACTTTTGGGGAAAATGGAGCTATTCAAATTCTAAACGTGGCTGCCAAGCGTATGCTACAGGTAGCCGAGTTGAAGCAGATCCAGGAGGTCGAACAAATTAACAAGGAACTGCATCAAGCCATAAAGCAGCTCCGAACGGGTGGCAGTGAACTGATCAAAATAGCACATCCTGATGGCATCATGCAATTATCCGTTTATGTGATCGAGCTACTGATGCGCGGAGAGCGCTTCAAATTAGTATCGCTTCAAAACATACAATCCGAGCTGGAAGAAAAAGAAATGGAGGCTTGGCAAAACCTGGTCAATATTCTCACCCACGAAATCATGAATTCCATCGCACCTATCTCCTCCTTGGCCGGCACGTTGAAGGGAGAATTGGAACAAAAGCTTGAGCAAAAGGAAGCCTTGCAACCGATAGATATGGAAGATTTTTTAATGGGCGTACAAACCATTGAAAAGCGTAGCGAAGGATTAGTAAGCTTTGTATCCGATTTCAGAAGTTTGGCCCATGTTCCTGCTCCTAAATTCGGAAGTATTGGGTTGGAATCACTTTTTGATCAGTTGGAACTCCTCCTACAGCATCAGTTGGAGCAGCAGGATATCCGTTTAGTGAAGAAATTGGAACCAAAGGAACTCATCCTTTTTGGCGATCAAACGCAGATCGAACAAGTATTAATCAACTTGATGCACAATGCCATCCAGGCGCTAGAAGATGCTCCACAAAAAGAGATTCTGCTGAAAGGCTATATTGATGAGGCTGGAAAGATTATTCTAGAAGTCAGTGATTCGGGTAAGGGGATAGAAGAAGAAGCATTGGAGAAAATTTTTATTCCATTCTTTACAACCAAGCCAAAAGGATCCGGTATCGGGCTCAGCCTATCTAAGCAAATCATGCGTCGACACAAGGGAAACATTCAAGTACGTTCCAAACTCGAAGAAGGAACGACAGTCAAGCTGATTTTTAATGGGTAGCAATCGAGGTTTAGCCCGTGTAAAACGAGGTTTAGGAAATTGAATTTTTTTTTCTTAATAATTTTTTTCACCCAGCATCCAACCCTTTCTACAACTACTCCGTAAAACCAATCATAAAAAAGCATACTTATTTATAGATTTATTTAACCTATTCTTATACAAACTAAAAAAATTACCATGAACAAAATTCCAATAATTTTGATTTTTCTGTTTTTGATGACGAGCTGCGCTACCCTTTTTACCGGCACCAAGGACCGAATTGCATTTACCTCTACTCCTTCCGGCGCAACTATTTATAAAGATGGCGTAGAGATCTGCACCACTCCGTGCAACTACCGTATCAAACGCAGCATCAATGATACGGAGGTCGAGTTTAAATTGGACGGCTACGAAACCCGTCTGATTACCCTAGACAAAGAATTTAACCTAATAAGTATCATCAATTTTGGCAACTTGTTTGGCTGGGGCATCGATGCCCTCTCTGGGTCGTTGATGAAGTACGATCGGAAAGCCTACGATCTCAAGCTCACCAAAGAGAGGTCCGCATCCCTTATCCAGCCAAGTCGAATTGACATTGATACAAAGAGCAATACAGTCACGCTTACCGTTCAAGAATAATCTAAGCGCCTGCTTCCTCCTGATGGAAGCAGCCTTTTATTTTTTCGATAGGCCAAAAAAGGAATATAACTTTTTCTAGCTAATCCAAAGGCTAACTTTATTTAAGCGTTAAAGAACAACAAGCCTCAGGGCAATGATTAACGATGGAATTACATCAGCAGCTTAAATCTAATCAAAATAGCCTACCTATCAGGCCTCAATTTATTGGGAGAGGAGATCTAATCTTACAATAAACTACTAAATTGAACCAATAATATTACTATTGATGCATTATGGCAGTAATTAGAAAATCCATCACACTTACGGCACAACAAGACGCCTTCGTAAAAAGCCTTATCGAGCAGGGGTTATACACCAACGATATGCCTGCAACTACCAAGTACAAGCGGGGAGAATTCTAATCAAGGACGTTTCGGCTTTTTTTCAATTTATGTTAACAACTGCAAAGTTGATTTTTAGCAATTTGGGGTAATAACTTTTTACATGGCTAATTGCTTATCTCATATCCAAAAATCGCACTTGTATCACCCAGACTATTTTTTCAATTGAATTCGCTCCCCTTCCGTTGCTAGCTCAAAACCTAGCTTTTTGACTGTATCCCGCTCAGGGCCGTCCAACATCAGGGGGTTGGTGTGGTTGAAGTGGATAAACTTAACTTTCCGTTTCTCTGCAGCTGGTAGCGGGAAAAATAATGCAATTGTTTCGGCAACAAAGGGATGCGGAATCTCGCTCATGTTTCGGTTGGGAAGCTCTCCTTCCTGATAAAAAGTAGCATCCAGCAAGGCTACATCCACACGGGCTACTTCGGTTCGAATGTCACGTTCCCATAGTGGCCACTTGTCAATGTCTGGGACAAACAACAGGCTCTTTTCGCTGGTTTCGATTCGAAATCCTACCGTCTCCGAAAACTCATCCCGATGGGGAACTTGCAAAGGTATAACTCGAAGATCCGGTGTCAATTGAATGGGTTTGTCTGGCTCCATCAAGATCAGTTTTATATTTCCTAATCCTACCAACTGGCTCCAAGGGGCATTATTTTCTAGAAATTTCTTCATTCGTGGCATCACATACACCGGCATGCTTTTGGCGCCCATGGCCTCACGACCGAGTTGCAGCAAACCCGCATAATGCCCCATGTGGGCATGTGTAAGAAAAATACCCGAGAGCTTGCTGATGCCTGAAGCTTGTTGGAGCTGCTGGAGTTGTGCCGTAAAATCCGGAGTCGCTTCAAACAACCAGTTTTGTCCGCTGGCTTGATCCGTAAGTCCCAAACTCACCACATGTCGCTTTTCTTCCTCCCCTCTCCAGTGGCGCAGGCAGTGCTCGGAAGTGCAGCCCGCTTGCGGGTAGCCTCCATCCTGGGCAATGCCCAGCACAGTGATGTATTGGCTGGAAAGGGTAGCTGGGTCTGTGGCTTGTGCATGGATGATCCTAGAAAGAAGCATCAGTGAACAGGAAAACCAAAACATACGAATAGACATAATCAAAGTATGGAGATCAAGTAAAGGATTTGAAGAAAATTGGACTTTAGCGGCTGTTTTTTTTCCTATGCGCGCTTAATCGTAAGTGCGATTTGACCCGCATGGTAAGAGTTGTGGTAGAGGATATGGGAAAATAGCCTAGTCTTGGACACCGTCCCAAAAAAGGGAGTTTCCACAGGCTCGAACCAGCCTTCGGCAGGAGTGGAACTGATGATCTGCTCCAGCAAGGCATAACCTTTGTGTAATAGTTCCCGGCTGGCGCTAAGGTCTTTGCCTTGCCCGGTATCTTGCTTTCCCATTGTGGTATTCGTTGCGTCGGTTGGTATGCCAAAAAAATACCCAAAAAGTACCATCGTTTCGGCTACATGCCGAAAAATAAATCCTACAGAGGCAGCGTTCTCGTTGAGTCGGTAGTTGTTGTTTTCTTCGGTAATGGCATCAAAGGCATAGCTGCAACTATGGATATTTTGCTTCAGGAGGTCAAGAAATAGTTCTTTTTCCATTTGGAAGGGGATTTGAATTTTTACTGCGAATGAAATTCAATTTAGATGTTTTTACTAAGTCAAAAAAATCCAAGACGGCGATACAGGTTGGGAATTTGTCCAGTAGTTTTGAACTCATCCTTTATTGAATGCTTTCCTCCTAGTTCATAAAAAATCCCCAAAACTCCGTTTAGTAATTCAAAACGAATTCTGGGGATTTTTTACTCTTCTCCTTTATGAAATAGCGCTTACAAGGTCACGAAGCTAATGCCGATGTTGAAGTATAGTGCAGTGCCGAGTGTATTGCGCATGGCAAAGGGCTGCTCGCCAAAGAAGCCTCTGAAAAAATCTTTCCCATCCGGCAACTCATCCACATCAAAGGAATAATCAATGCGGTATCCAGCTTGGATATTGAACCAAAACGGACCAGAAAGTTGCTTTTGCAGTTCGAGCCTTGGCCTCAACTCCCCTCTTCGAATCTCATAGCTATTGTCTCCTTTGGAAAGTGCATCAATGCGATAGGACTGCCCTTCGAGCTCATATCCGAATAGCAAGAGTGAATTCTTACTGAAATTGTACCGTCCATGTGCCCTTGCGGGAAAAAGGATCTCCGTCCCCCACTTTCTATTTGGACTGGTGAAGTCATATAGGATCACGGGCACGTAGTTGAGATTGCCCACGCGGTAGGTTCTTGCAAGACCAAAACCCCAGCGTTTCGTTTCGCTAACACGCTTTCCATAAATCGCGGCCAAGCTCCATCTCACCGTCCCTAAGGGCTGCAAATTCCAGTTGTAATTACCACTCAGGTCAAGTGATCCTTGAAAAATCAGGAAGTTTTGCTCGCTTACCGGAACGAAAACAGTATTTGCCCAACTCAAATTGTTTAACCCTTGCTCATTCAGCGAACTTTCAAGCACTGATAATTTAGTTTGCCCTGCTGGAGCTGAAATTGAATAGCCGGTACGCACGTAATTCAGGCCTGTTTGCCAGACCAGACTCGCTTTAGAAATAATTGGGATATTCGAAATGAATCTCATTCCTCCCGTATAGGTCACTTCCCCACTTGTATTTACTGATGCCTCCTCATCCACCCCCCAACCAGAATTGCCACTAGCAGGATACCGTACTTCTGAAAGTTTCATGGCATAAGGCAACTGACGATCATACGATAAATTAAAAAAGCGTGTTGGACTCATTCCTACAATGGTAGGCTTGGCAAAACGCTTAACTAGGGCATCATCTACGAGCGCTAAGTCTCCGTAGGCATCCCAATCTTCCTCGTCTTCATCTTGGGCGAGAAGTGGAAAACCAACCGCAAAAAATAAAATAAGCGTTACTACTGTAATTTTTACCTTCATGGCGAGTCCGTCTTAGTTTACTTTTAATCTTCTCCAGGTATCGGAGCGACCAAAGGTTTTTACACCTACATAGCCTCGTATATCGAGTGTATTTTCATCCTTCATTGTGATTACAGAAGTATACGTATTTCCCGACTCAGGATCATAGATAGTGCCTTCTTCCCATATGCCTTTTCCCTTGTATTGAAAATCCTTCAGCATCCGATAGCCTCTTAGTGGTACATTTTTCATACTTGCATCCGAATTATTCACATCTGTTTTTGGCTTACCCGTTGCCGGATCATTAGGTTCTTTTAACCACACAATCCGACCATAAAACTTCCCATCAATATTATCAATTTTCACTCTTGCTTTGCCATTTCCTGGTTCCCATACCCCAACGATGGCATTGGCATCTTGTGCTTTGGCTGCTAGACAAACAAATAGAAAGGCACATACAGCGATTAAATTTTTCATCATTAAACTAGTAGTTAGGTGATTTTATTTTATTCCTAATTCAAACTTGACTTTGAGTGTGAATTCTACATTCCCTAGGTACTCCTCATCCAGCACATCAAAGTCACCTACAAAAGTCATTTTACCATCTGAGAATACAGAAGCGAGATTCTCTTGTTCGTCTGCAATAGTCAAAGTAAATGACTGACCTGAGGTAATTGCTCCTTCATACAATCCTACTCGCTTCATGGGTGTATTTTTTGAGGTAATCTCAAATACCATTTTCTCCATGGCAGGAAGATTATCTGTTGCCACGAGCAGCACCTCTACTGAGGTAATGCGTGCTTCAGTAATTTTCTTGTTACCTTCTCCAAGAAGTTGAGCCACATCAAACTCCCAGGTTGCTGTAGATGAATTGACCCCTGCATACAAGGGACCTTCGGCCATAAGCTGCAACTCAGGGGATTCAAGTTGCTCCGTAGCAGTACTTCCTGTACATGCAGACAGTCCGATAAAAAGCAAAAATAGATGGGAAAGTAAACTAGTGTATTTGTACATTAAGTTTAAGTTTATATACACGAAAAAAGGAGATAAGAAATTCAAATCCCAACAATACCATAATTTTTGCAAACTAAATTTTAGTTATATAAAATATATTAATAATATATATAAATATTATATTATTATTCGCAATTATGCCAGTAGTCCCAACTGAGTACTAAAACTTGCGGATAATCGTCGTCAGACGACAGTACGAAGACCACAGCTCATTAAAATGAACTTCAATCAGGTAAGCTATAGTCTAAATAAGGTTTTTTTCACTAGGATGTTTTTCTAAAAAACCCAATTAGTGTTCCTTTTATATTTATATAGTGGTAAGAGATCAATCCTTGGTATGCCTGTTTGGGAGAGGAAACTTTTGTTTCCTCAGGAAGATTGATACTATGAACTGTCTTGTAGCTAAACAGCCCATCAATCCCAACAAGAAGCAGGTAGTCGTAAGTACTATATATAGAATCAATATTGAGAACTAAAATCCTTGAATGAAAATAGATTTATTCCATGTGACTACCTTCTAGTTGACATTTCAATCAAAATTATAGGTTAGACTTACTCCATTGAACGCTATTCCCTCCAATCTGGTGTGTAAATGGTAGAACCACTAAATTTGAAAAGCACTACTGCTACTGCCAAAAATACGGGTAGCAGCTGTATTTGGTAAATAAAATGGATAGAGAAAAATCCTTACTACTGAAACTAGTTAATGAGTGTCTGGATGTGGTCCTAATTTCGTTTGGCCAGATCACCGATAGTTTTGGCACTTAGGACTTTTAGTGTAGCATCTCTTACCATTACCATGGTGGCATGTAATCCACAACTTTTCTCATCACAATTCTCACATCGCTCATAAAAATTAAGACTAGTACAGGGAAGCATGGCAATGGGTCCTTCGATGACCCGAATGATTTTTGCCAAAGGGGTGTGGATGGCCTCCGGGCTTAGAAAATAGCCCCCTCCTTTGCCTTTTTTACTACTCAAAACCTCCATTTTTTTCAGTTCAAGAAGAATATTCTCTAAAAATTTTAACGGAATTTGTTTTTCACTTGCAATCTGAGCGATGAGAATAGGTCCTTCAGCTCTGTGGTCCATTAAGTATTGAAGGGCCTGTAAAGCGTAGCGAGTTTTTTTATTGAGCATGGAATGTGTTACTGAATAGGCAAGACAAGTTACCAAAAAATGTTCAATGTGGGATTCGACACTATTGGAACAATTGCTGTTTTTTTAATCCCTAGCATAAGAAAACAAGGTTGCCGAGTCTATTCAGTGAGGGGGAGAAAGTCATCTTTTGTTGCTTCTCCCCCTGATACTTCCACTAATCCCACCCACCACTGGGACTGGGCAGGAATTTACCGGTTCAACTTAGAAAAAGCCTGCTCGAAATCATTTTTGATATCCTCGATATGCTCGAGCCCCACACTTATTCGAATCAAATTTGGAAGCACTCCTGCCTGCTTTTGCTCTACTTCTGAAAGTTGCTCATGGGTGGTAGAGGCAGGATGAATGGCTAAGGTTTTGGCATCGCCAACATTAGCCAAGTGACTCACCAATTGAAGTGAATTAATGAATTTCTTGCCTTGCTCCGCTCCTCCTAGAATTCCAAATTGTACTACCCCACCAAATCCATTTTGCAAATATTTTTTGGCAAGGTGATGGTAAGGACTAGAGGCCAATCCAGGATAGTAGACAAAGTCCACTGCAGGGTGGCTTTCTAACCAGGTAGCAAGGGCTAGCGCATTTTCGGCATGACGGTGAACACGTAGGGACAGAGTTTCTAGTCCTTGGAGCAGTAAAAATGAATTAAATGGACTCAGGGAAGGACCAAAATCTCGTAATCCCTCTACTCGAGCGCGGATGCTAAAGGCAATATTTGGAAGTCCCAGGGGATTTCCCTCACCAAAAATATCCCAAAATTTTAGGCCATGGTAGCCTTCAGATGGCTCTGTAAACTGTGGAAATTTGCCATTGCCCCAGTTGTAATTACCACCGTCCACAATCACCCCTCCGATACTTGTGCCATGGCCTCCAATCCATTTGGTAGCTGACTCCACGACGATATTGGCGCCATGTTTAATGGGTTGGGCGAGGTAGCCACCGGCTCCAAAGGTGTTGTCTACGACGAGAGGGAGGTCGTGTTTTCTAGCCAACGCTGCAAATTTTTCAAAATCTGGGATATTCAAACGGGGATTTCCAATTGTTTCCAGATAGATGGCTTTGGTTTTTTGGTCGATTAATTGTTCAAATTCAAGCGGGTCATCGCCATTTGCGAAGCGAACTTCTACGCCAAGCCGCTTGAAGGCCACTTTAAATTGGTTGTAGGTTCCCCCATAGATAAAGGAGCTACTGACAAAATTATCGCCTGCTTGGACTAAATTATTCAAGGCTAAAAATTGTGCTGCCTGACCGGAAGAGGTAGCTACAGCTGCCACTCCTCCTTCCAAAGCAGCTACCCTTTTTTCAAAAACATCTGTGGTGGGATTCATAATCCGGGTATAGATATTTCCAAATTCTTTTAGCCCAAATAAGTTGGCTGCATGGTCCGTGTCTTTAAAGACATAGGAAGTAGTTTGGTAAATGGGAACTGCTCGGGAGCCTGTAGCTGGATCTGGTTCCTGGCCTGCATGTAATTGCAAGGTTTCAAAGTGTAAGTCTGTGTGCATAGGTTTAATTATTAGTCTACAATTTTAGTAGATTAATAATCAACTTCAAAATAATTGGTAAAAAAAATCAAAGTGGCCTTACTCGTATATTTCTAAAATATACTTTTTGTCCATGGTGCTGAAACATGAGATGACCTTCCTTGTCTGAGTGGAAATCGGGATTTTCTTTAAACTTACTCACAGACAAAAGAGAATCCATTGCCGGACTACCTATGGTGAATTCCAAAACTTTAATTCCATTGAGCCAATGTGCTACATGACCAGATTTGTGAGAAAGTACCGCTTTATTGAATTCACCTATGGGCTTTAGCTTTTTATTTGTCGGAATAATTAAGTCATACAAGGAACCGGCGGATCGTATGGCTGTGGTATCGTAAAAATAAGTGTCCTCCAAAATCTGAATTTCAAAATTATCCATCCAATTTGGACTATTCCCGTTACCTGCCTCCATGGAAAGATTTTCCTGCATGTGAAAGAAAACTCCCGAATTTGCTGCTGTGTCTACTGCCCACTCATATTCTAGTTCAAAGTCCTTGTACCTTTTTTTGGTAATCAAATCCCTATTCGCTGTGTCTGGGTTAGTCATCAATATCCCGTTTTCTACGATCCAAACTCCCTCAGGAAATTCATTTATTCCGTAGCCTCGAAACGCCTCAGTAGACGATCCATCAAACAGAACTTCCCAATCCTCATCTACAAGCAAATTCTCCTGTTTATTGGATGGATTGCATGCTAAAAAGAAAATTGAGACCAAAGCAACCAAAAGGAATTTGGAAGTAATTGAATATGACGGGGACCAGAGATTCGCTTTCATTCTTCGATATGTTTTTTTTTTAAATTGATTAATATGTTGTTTGAGTTTCTTGCTGCAATACAACAAAGATTAAAGCGTACTCACTCTAAATGATGGATTGAGTGCAGCGCAAAGGAAGGTTGGAATGCTATTTTCTTCAAGTATAGGTAGGCTTCTCAAAAAGATATGTAGAATTGTTCTCAGTTCCTTAATCAAAAGGATAGGAGGATTAAATTAAGGATTGATGATGAATGATTCACCAGATCGTTTAAACAAGGGATAAATCCGATCCTAATTCATTGGAGTTTAGCATTCAGATAAGCGGCAATTTTTTGCTCCATTTTTGTACGAAGTCCTTTTAGAATCTCTTGATGCAAAGGATCAGCTACTAAATTATTAGTTTCCAAGGGGTCTAGCACCAAGTCATAGAGTTCTTCCTGCTGAGGATCATTGATGTAGCGCAAATACTTCCATCTATCTGTTCGAATCGCCTCGCTAGGAGCAATAATATCCACCTGCCATAGGTGTTCGGTTAGAAAATCTTTTCGCTCGGCCAGTTGGTTGGATCGAAGGCTAGTTCCCTGCCAGGATTTGGGGGCTGTTACTCCAGCGAGATCTAGAATAGTAGATGGGATATCTATATTCAGCGCAAAATCAGTATTCCTTTCCCCTCCAATTTGCCTTGGATCGTATAAAATAAGCGGCACCTTTAAGGAGTTATCATACATCAACCATTTCCCTGCAAGCTGCCTTTCTCCTAGAAAATACCCATTGTCCCCCATCAAAATGATGACTGTATTTTCTGCAAGTCCTTTTTCCTCCAAGGCTTTTCGGATCTTCCCAATTTCAGCATCTACTTCAGAAATCATCCTATAATACCCTTTTACGCTTCGCTGGTATTTTTCTGGAGTATCATAGCGCCAATGCCATCTGGTCCGGTTTTCACCAGTTCGTATGTATTCTGGAAGCATTTGAAAGTAATTGTCTTCCGTTAGCAATGGATCAGGGACTATCAGGTTTTGGTACAGCGTATCGTATTCTGAAGACCAGAAATATTGCAATTCAGCACCATCATGCGCATGTGGAGCAGAAAAGCTTAAGGATAACATAAATGGTTTTTCAGTAGGGGCATTCGCAATAAAATCAATCGCCTGTTGACCAGTATATCGGCTAAGATGTACCGTATCCTCTTTGATTTTTTTAAAAAAATACCCCCTTCGATCCTTAAATTGAGTATTCCGATCGTATGCCTCCCCTGCATCAAAAAGCATCGCAAATTCGGGGTAATTGATACCAAACTTCCCAAAAAATCCTGTTGTGTATCCTGCATCCCTAAGCTTTATGGGATAGGATTGGGCTACATATGCCTCTTGAATATCCCCTTGTCCAAACGTATAGCCATGCGTACGCTCAACCAATCCAGTAAGAATACTCGCCCTACTCGCAG
>JALRIY010000339.1 GCA_023255285.1 Algoriphagus sp. | reverse complement strand
GGTATATTGCTGGGCCACTTCCATGGGTTCCAACTTTTCGAGTTTGGCTCTTTTCGCAATTTTATCCTCCCCCTCATCGGCATCTCCGGTCAAGTGCCCCACATCCGTAATATTGCGAACGTAACGCACGCGGTATCCCAGATGCGTTAGGTAGCGGTTGACCGTATCGAAGGTGATTGCTGGTCGACCATGACCCAAATGCGCATCCCCATAGACGGTAGGACCACACACGTACATGCCCACAAAGGGAGCGTTGATGGGTGCAAAATCTTCCTTCTGTCGGGTAAGGGTATTGTAGAGCTTGAGTTGATGTGATTTCATAAAAGTACAATGTACAAAGTACTACGTACGAAGTACAACAATTTTCAGAATTTGACCTTTGAGGTTTTCAAAACCTCGAAGGTCTTGGTTTTTGTTTTCCAAACCTCGAAGGTCTTGACTTTAAAAACCTCAAAGGTTTGAAAAAAACCTTCGAGGTTTTTGGTTTTTAATGTTTGAAGTGGCGGACACCCGTCAGTACCATGCTCATGCCTTGGGCATTGCAGTAGTCAATGCTATCCTGATCTTTGATCGAACCTCCAGGTTGTACCACCGCGGTGATGCCTGCTTCATGGGCGATGGCTACGCAGTCTGGAAAGGGAAAGAAAGCATCGGAAGCCATGACGGCCCCTTTCAAGTTGAATCCAAACTCATTGGCCTTGGTAATAGCTTGTCTCAAAGCATCCACTCGGGAGGTTTGTCCGACTCCAGATGCGAATAGTTGGGAATCGTTGCTCAACACAATGGTATTGGACTTGGTGTGCTTACATATTTTCGCTGCGAAGACCAAGGCATCTAATTCCTTTTCGCTTGGAGCTAGGGTAGTGGCTACAGTGAAATCTCCCTTGTCTTCAGTAGCGAGATCCTTGTCTTGTTCGATGACCCCATTCAAGAGGGTTTTAATCATTTTCGTTCCTGGTACGGCCATTTTCTGGAGCAACAGGATTCGATTCTTTTTGGTAGTCAATACTGCCAAAGCTTCAGGGCTGAATGCTGGAGCAATCAATACTTCAAAAAAGAGGGAATTCATCTCTTCTGCAGCGGCTAAGTCAACCGGTTTATTGGTCACCAGCACACCTCCAAAGGCGGAGGTAGTATCTGCCGCGAAAGCCTTTTGGTAGGCTTCTTTTACGGAAGCCGCAGTGGCGCAACCGCAGGCATTCGTATGCTTAAGGATTGCAAAAGCTGTTTGATCTGGAAACTCGGCAATCAGGTTTACCGCTGCATCCACATCGACTAGGTTATTGTAGGAAAGTTCCTTGCCATGAAGCTGCTCAAATAGCTCCTCCAAGTTCCCGTAGAAATGAGCCGCTTGGTGAGGGTTCTCTCCGTAGCGAAGCGCCTTAGCGGTAGTTTCGGATACTTTTAGTGCAGGGATTCCTTCTTGTTGATTGAAGTAGTTGAAGATATGCGTGTCGTAGTTGGAAGACACTTGGAAGGCCTGGGCTGCAAAGTAGCGTCTGTCTTCTAGGGTAGTGGCTCCGTCTTGGGCGGAAAGTTTGGTCTCCAATTCTGCATATTGGTTTTTGGACGCAATGATGGTGACGTCTTTAAAGTTTTTGGCTGCAGCACGGATGAGTGAGATGCCGCCAATGTCAATTTTTTCGATGATATCTGCTTCTGTTGCGC
>JALRIY010000338.1 GCA_023255285.1 Algoriphagus sp. | reverse complement strand
CAAACTGGCCGGGCCCTTGTATACGGACAGCCTAGATGCGCTAAATACCCCTGCAGGAACCTACATCGGCATGTTTGAAACCAATCTTCAACTTATCTACAGCCAACTTCTCCCATGATCACACAGGTACCCTACCCCGTCTTAGAAGTACATGACCTTACAGTGAGCTACGACCAGCATCCCGTACTTTGGAATGTAGACTTGAGTCTTCCAGCAGGTCAATTGATTGGCATCCTCGGTCCAAATGGTGCCGGTAAATCCACGCTAATCAAGTCCATCATGGGCTTGATTCAACCTACCTCCGGATACATCAAAATTTTTGACAAACCTCTTCCTGATGTTCGATCGCGGATCAGCTACGTCCCCCAACGAGAATCTGTGGATTGGAACTTTCCCGCATCTGTCTTAGACGTGGTTGTCATGGGTACCTATGGAAAATTGGGACTATTCAGGCGCCCAGGTAAAAAAGAAGTCCAAATCGCTCAAGATGCATTGGATCAAGTAGGTATGTTGGCCTATTCCAAGCGGCAAATTTCTGAGCTATCTGGTGGACAGCAACAGCGGGTGTTTATCGCTAGAGCCCTGGCCCAGCAAGCAGACTTGTACCTAATGGACGAGCCCTTTGCAGGGGTGGATATGGCTACCGAAACGGCAATCTTTCAGTTGCTCCAAGATATGGCCCGAGCTGGAAAAACAGTGCTGGTTGTACACCACGACATCCACAGTGCGATGAACTTCTTTGAGTGGTGCATCATGCTCAATCTGCACCTAGTAGCTTCTGGACCTAAGGATCAAGTAATGACCGAAGAGTTACTCCGTAAGACCTATGGAGGCAAACTCAACCTACTCACCCAGGTGACTGATTTGATTCGCAAGAAAGATTTCAACCCCTTGAAACGCTGATATGGAAGACTTTCTATACTTCTTCACCTTTCAAGATCCCTCCATCACTTGGGTAGTCATGGGTATCACACTGCTGGGCATCGGTTCGGCATACGTAGGTACCTTTTCCTTCTTGGATAAGAAAGCATTGCTGGGTGATGCGATCTCCCATGCGGTACTTCCTGGAATTTGTTTGGGTTTTGTCTTGGCTGGTGAAAAAGACCCTCGGTTCATCGTTGCAGGAGCTTTTTTTTCGGGTGCCCTTGCGACCTTTTTAAGCTCTTGGCTGAAACAAAACACGAAATTGAGTGAAGATAGCATCATCGCCAGTATCCTTTCCATATTTTTTGGAATTGGAATTGTATCCTTGACTGCGCTTCAAAAATCAGGTAATCCCGAAATTGCAGGGCTCAATTCATTTATTTTCGGAAATGCCATTGGCATCGCGGAGGCAGACCTATTCTTGTATGGAGGATTATCATTGGCCATTTTACTTGTGCTAAGCCTATTTTTGAAAGAGTTTCGCTTGATGGTCTTTGATCCTGGGTTTGGCAAGGCAATCGGGTTTCCGATGAAGAGCATTCGCTTTATTTTCAATGTACTCTTAATCCTAGCTGTAGTGATCGGAATCCAAGCCATTGGGGTTGTATTAATGGCTGCCCTATTGATCACACCTGGTGCAGCAGCACGCTTTTGGACTGATCGATTGCAGCCATTGCTGCTGTTGGCCGCTTTTTTTTCCATATTATCTGGAATATTAGGCACCTACGTTTCCTTCGTTGTGCCACAGATGCCTACGGG
>JALRIY010000337.1 GCA_023255285.1 Algoriphagus sp. | reverse complement strand
TGCAAAAGTTCGTGAATTAGTCCTACCATACCCTCCCTCCTCTCCAGCAATGGCCTTATTTAAAGATGGGGAACTAGTACATTTTATTGAAAGACACCATATTGAAGGCAGAAATGCCAAAATGATTGGCGAGCATTTGGTGGAGGTCTTTGACCATTTTTGCGAGTAATCGGAAGTCCTTCGGGACTTTTTTGTTTCAGGCCACAACTTCTCTTATACTCAGTATAAGTTGTATTTATTATCAGTGAGAAAAAAGCGACTGATTATCAGCCTATTGCAAAAAAAATCCAAAAATTGAATTTTATCCAAGTACCATTCGAATAATTTCTTTTAAAAACAGCCGATTTTAGTAACTTGAGGCCGATTTTAGAGTTAAATATCCCAAGAAAGCTACAAACCATTATATTATGTCCGATTCTGCCAAACTGTTCTACAAAGGACAAGAATTTGAATTTCCAATTATAGTAGGAACTGAAAATGAACCTGCAATTGACATTGCAAAGCTGAGAAGTGCAACAGGTTTGATCACCTTGGACTCCGGATTTAAAAATACGGGTTCAACAACCAGTTCCATCACTTTTTTGGATGGGGAAGAAGGTATCCTACGCTATCGAGGGTATAAAATCGAAGACTTGGCCGAAAAATCAAGCTTTATGGAAGTGGCTTACTTGCTTATCTATGGCGAGCTACCTACACAAGAACAATTTGATGATTTCAGAAAACAAATCACCTACCATACTTTAGTTCATGAGGACATCAAAAAAATACTAGATGGTTTCCCATCTAACGCACATCCAATGGGCGTTTTATCTTCCTTAATATGCTCTTTATCAGCTTTTTACCCTGATTCACTCAATCCAAATAGCACTCCAGAAGAAGTCAATTTAAGTATGATTCGCTTGTTGGCTAAGATGCCCACCTTTGCAGCTTGGTCTTACAAAAACAAGATGGGGCATCCTGTAAACTATCCTGATAATTCCTTGGACTATTGTTCCAATTTCCTAAAAATGATGTTTGCCCTCCCAGCAGAACGCTACGAGGTGGATCCTGTGGTTGCAAAAGCATTGGATTCGCTTTTGATTCTTCACGCAGACCATGAGCAAAACTGCTCTACTTCTACGGTGCGCATTGTGGGCTCTTCCCAAGGTCCTATTTATGCTTCCATCTCTGCTGGAATCAATGCCCTTTGGGGACCATTACATGGAGGTGCAAATCAGTCGGTCATAGAAATGCTTGAAGCCATCAAAGCAGACGGTGGAAACACCCAGAAATACATAGATAAAGCGAAAGACAAAAATGATCCTTTCCGTCTCATGGGCTTTGGTCACCGTGTCTACAAAAACTTTGACCCAAGAGCCAAAATCATCAAAAAAGCAGCGGATGATGTTTTAGCTAAACTAGGGGTAAAAGATCCAATTCTTGATATTGCCAAGGAGCTTGAGTTTGCCGCCTTGAATGATCCCTACTTTGTAGAGAAGAAACTTTATCCAAATGTTGACTTCTATTCAGGTATCATCTACCGTGCCTTGGGTATTCCAACAGACATGTTTACCGTGATGTTTGCCTTGGGCCGACTACCGGGCTGGATTGCTCAGTGGAAAGAAATGACTGAAAAGGGAGAGCCAATCGGCAGACCTCGCCAAGTCTACAACGGTGCTACAGAAAGAGACTACGTGGCAATGCACAATCGGTGATCAAAC
>JALRIY010000336.1 GCA_023255285.1 Algoriphagus sp. | reverse complement strand
GGGTGAGTACAAGGTGGCTTGCCTCTTTAAGGAAATGATGCAAGGCGAGTATTTGGCGGGTGTAGTTTTCTTCCAATTGGGCCCGAGTGACACCCTTTACATCGGAATGGGCTCCATAATGTACAAAAACCCCTTCACGCTCCACTATTCCAGCTGAATTCATGGGTGCGGCAGGAATGGCTTGTTTGAGGAGATCTGCCAAGTTGAGTGGATGAAAAAGTGTCCCAAAAGGATTGACAAGTACCTCAAATTTTGCAGCCTGCATCTTGCTCCCGATGGTTTGTGCAAAGCAGGAACCCAAGCTCACTACTTTGGAGCTGTGGCTGATGGGAAAAGGAGAAGCAGGAATGGGAAAATCAATCGACCAACGCATGGGTGAAGATACGCAGGGAATGGGAATCCTTCAGGATAATTTTGTAGAAAATCCCCTCCCGCAATTATGCGGGTTTTAAGAATTTGTTAAGACTATCTCCATAAAGCCCTTTGCTAAAATAACTCTTAACCTGCCTTTGGCAGGCAGTCCTTAACTAATTTTATCACGCAAAGGCGCGAAGACGCAAAGAAATCCTTCATTTAAACTTTTAATCGGAAGTAAGACTAGATTCATCAAACCCTTTGCGACTTTGCGAGAAAAACTCTTTACCTGACTTTATTCTTTTCTTCTTTCTATTAACATAATCCCCCGCAATGCTGCGGGGTAAACTTCCTCTGGAGCAATTTTTAATCATTCGAGGAAATCATGAGAAAAATGGATTCAGCTATCTGCCCCAGAGTGGGCAATATATTAATAGAACTATAGTGAGAATAATTTAGTGTGCGCTCCGGAGGTGCGCTACATTTTTTTTTTAAATCAACTCACAAAAAAAAGGCTCTCCTTTTCAGGAGAGTCTTTTATAAAATAAGTGATTGACTTAATTCTTATTTGGTAATGGTAACCGTCTCGGTTACTACTTCCTTGCCATCTACCATCTTGATTTCCTTCTTCACCTCTTTGTTGATGAGAACTGCTTCAGCAGCTTCACCATGTGGTTTTTCAGAAATGTGTGGAGCGATTACAAGTGCTACTATAGACATCAACTTAATCAAAATGTTCATGGAAGGACCAGAAGTATCTTTGAATGGATCCCCTACAGTATCACCTGTTACAGAAGCTTTGTGTGGCTCAGACTTTTTGTAGAAAATCTCTCCGTTGATCTCCACTCCTTTTTCAAATGATTTCTTAGCGTTATCCCAAGCACCTCCTGCGTTGGACTGGAACATACCCATCAATACACCAGAAACAGTCACCCCTGCCAGCATACCACCTAGTACCTCTGGACCGAAAGCAAAACCTACGATAATTGGAGAAATCAAAGCAATTGCTCCTGGAGCAATCATCTCACGAATAGAAGCTTTGGTAGAAATTTCCACGCACTTTTCGTACTCAGGCTTGGCCTTGTACTCCATGATACCAGGAATCTCGCGGAACTGTCTTCTCACCTCATTGACCATGTCCATGGCTGCTCTACCTACCGCAGCGATGGCTAGGGAGGAGAAAATAAATGGAATCATGCCACCAACAAACAAGCCAGCCAATACGTCGGCTTTATAAATGTCAATCGCATCAATGCCTGCGATGCCGACAAAGGCTGCAAATAACGCAAGTGAAGTTAAAGCTGCAGAAGCAATGGCAAAACCCTTACCTGTTGCCGCAGTGGTGTTACCTACCGCATCCAAGATATC
>JALRIY010000335.1 GCA_023255285.1 Algoriphagus sp. | reverse complement strand
CCCCATTGCCTAGCAATGGAGAGATCCAAGTCAGTCATCACCCAAAACTAGGCCAATACCACCTAAGAACTCGAGAAGGAAAAAAGCTATTGGAGTTTTTGATACCAGATTAAAGGGAAATTAGCCCTTCGTTTTAGTAAAAATGAGGCTATTTCACATCAAAGTAGGTGCGAACCAGCACCAATTCTCCATTTAACTTTTGCTGCTCCCAAAACACATAGTGTCCTTTCAGATCAGGAAGCTGAGTCCTTACTTTCTCTTCATTGGTTCCCCAAAAGAGAATTGTTCGCCAATCAGGAATACGCAAACTGTTAGATGGTTTTTCAAATTGACGAACATCCAAACTAACGGCAGGCTGTAAGCCTAAGTAGTCAAAAAAACGTGCCGCTGGCGCCAAAGGAAATAATCCAAAATTATTGGAATAGCTGGAGAAACTAAGGACGCCAGGATAAATTCGGTCATTCAGGTAAAACTCACGATTCAACACTTCCAAGGATTGAAGAAATTTGGGATTAAATGAAGCCAATAAGTCTGAATCGAAAACCGGCATCGCATCGACCAAGATGAGGGGATTCTCATCAAACACACTTTTATCGGCCTCGTTCAATAGCCGAAATGTTTTTTTCTTATCCTTCATCCGAACGGATACACTTGGAACATATTCTTTCAAGATGGTTTCAACGGTTTCAAATCGTGTATAATCATCTAGATTAAACGTGTAGTCCGCAACAAAACCAGTAACCACTTCAAATGGATCCTGACTTGCATCTTCTAAATAATTTGCTTGGATCACTGCTGCCTTGAGCAACGGTTGAAGCATCGGAAGGTCCTCTTCTGCTAAATACAGTTCGGGAAAGCTAAAGTCAGCGCGAAACTGCGTAGTGATCAAGGGAGAAACCAATTCCAATCCTGGAATTTCATCCCCATTCTCCAGTTGTACAATCAAACGCTCCCAATGCCGAAGTCCTCCAGCGTCAAAGATAAGGGTTCCCGATTCATCCACATGATCGGTAAACAACGCACTTTTAATTCCATGGAGCGAAAGAAAATAGGTGAGCGTCGTGTCCAAATTTGAAACTTTCGCTTGAACTAGGTGGCCAAAAAGCTCTGGAAAAATCTCTTTTGATGGTAGCGGCTTGTACACTTCTTCTGCTGACCATTGCCGATGTTCCTCTTCCAAAAATGGGTTTGCGATAGCAATTCCTGAAGCAACTACGTAGGAAGGAGACTTAGATGAAGTGAAGTCCACCCTTTCTCCCTTAGAATAACTTTTGGATACAAATTTTAAGTTCCGTTTCGATGTCTCTGTCTCCTGGGGAGGAATTTTTGGATTGATAATCGTAACAAACTGCTGTGCGATTCCTTTCTTAAAATTCAAATAAGGGCTAATCCTGGTATATATGCGAACCAAATACTGATCTGAAGGAATTTGGTCGGATAAGGGAATAAAATTCAACGCCTTCCCTTCTTGCAAAGGAACCTTCACATGGGCAATGGAATTGGAATTTCGATCCACCAATTCTGCATACAATACCTGTGAAGGGCTGGGTATTTCCCCAAGATTTACCTGGGCTTGAAACCAAATTTTTTCGCTTGAAAAATAAAGGGTTTTTGGGGTATGGAAAGATACCTGTTCCTCACCTGGAGCCTCTTGGGCATAAGTGATGGCTCCCCAATTGAAAAAGAGGAGGAGTATACTTAAAAACTGGAAGGGAAGGTTGGGGTTTCTTACTTCCAAATCATTTATAGTTTTCTGCATAG
>JALRIY010000334.1 GCA_023255285.1 Algoriphagus sp. | reverse complement strand
GCCAATTCAAAGCCCGAATTGAGATCCACTCCCAGCAACTGTGGAATGCGCCCAGCCAATTCTCGGATGGCAAGTGCATGGACAGCAGTCAAGCCTCCACTGAGCATAAATCCCTTATCGAAAGGATAGTCCTCTAGCAGACTCCAATCGAATTGCTTTCCCGATCCCCCTTTACTTGACGAAGCGGTATCAAACAGGAAGCGATCTACATGGGGAACAAAAGCTTCCATGGACTTCCAATTTAAATTTTCCGCTACGGAAATAACTTTCCAAATCTGAACCTCCGTAGCCGCTTTGAGATTTTTTACCACTTCCAATGACTCTCCTCCATGTAATTGCAAAGCAGACAGCCCAAATGTTGAAATTCTTTGTAGCATCATGGATTGCTGCTCCCCTACTACTACCCCAACTTTCTTTAAAGGAATGGTTCTTAACCAGTTGGATTCTTCCTCCCGCACAAAACGTGGCGATTTGGGATAAAAGATTAACCCCATCCAATCTGGAACAACTTCTACAGCCAATTGTTGACAATTGGCTTGCTCTCGCATCCCACAAACCTTAATTTCCATGCTCCGTTTTGTTACAAAGGTTACTTACTCATCAAACGACTATACTCTTGGATAAAATCCATTGCTGCCTGCTCTGGACTAGCAGTTTTCATGAAATTCTCTCCAATCAAGAAGCCATCGAAACCTGCTTTTCGGAAGGAAACCAAGGTAGCTGGATCCGAAATTCCACTTTCTGAAATTTTAACTACTTGGTTTGGAATACGATCTACCAATTCCAGAGAAGTATCTAGCGACACCTCAAAGGTTTTTAAGTTCCGGTTATTGACGCCGACCACATCCAAAAAATCACAAAACGACTGCTCCAATTCAACTAAGTTATGAACTTCCATAAGCACCTCGAGTTCGAGACTCTGGGCAAAAGCTGCTAGGGATTTAACTTTTTCTGGAGGCAAAGCTGCAGCAATCAATAAGACACAGTCAGCACCCATAGCTTTGGCCTCTAAGATTTGATACTCATCCACCACAAAATCCTTCCGCAAAATCGGAATAGTCACTTGCATTCTGGCTATCTCAAGATCTGCTGTAGCTCCTCCGAAGTACTTCTGGTCGGTTAACACGGAAAGGGCTGAGGCACCGGCCAACTCGTATCCCTTACTTACTTTCTCCACAGAGGAGATGCCATTGATCAATCCTTTGGAAGGAGATTTTCGTTTAAATTCAGTTATGATGCCAGACTTACTAACGTCTAGAAGAAATGACTTTAAAGAAAGAGGGCTTCTGGTAAAAGCGATACTTTTTTCTAGAAGCGATACAGGGCATTGCTGCTTCCGTACTTGCACTTCCTGGTATTTATCGGCAATGATTTTTTCTAGCGTATTCATCTGAAGCAGCTTAGTTGAAAGATACGGAGGTTTTGGGTTGGATCAATCCCGTAAAGACATGGAGAGCTTTTCCGCTCATCAATGTTTCTTTGGCAATAGCAATGGCCTCTACAAAGTCAAGGCCTTCCCGTGCGGTCACTAGTGCAGCAGCAGCATTGGCGATCACCACCTGGTTTTGAGCAGAGGTACCTTTACCTCGAAGTACTTCTTCAAAGATTTGGGCAGATTCGGCAATGGAGGTTCCTCCCAAAATACTATCTGGAGAAAGTTGCTCCAAGCCAATACCTTGGGGGTGGTAAAGTTTCTCACCCTCGTTGGTAATCATTTTAAAGGGTCCGGTGAGCGATATTTCATCGTAACCATCCAGAGCGTGTAA
>JALRIY010000333.1 GCA_023255285.1 Algoriphagus sp. | reverse complement strand
TGGCGCTAAGTAAGCATGTGGCGGAAGCGCTGCGCATTCTGCAGGCGGCCGCGTTTGACCTCATTATTTTGGAGACGTCAGGCATCGGGCAATCGGATACGGAAATTCTCGACCACAGCGACGTTTCGCTCTATGTGATGACGCCGGAATACGGCGCTGCGACCCAGTTGGAGAAGATTGACATGCTGGACTTTGCGGACCTCATCGCCCTCAACAAGTTTGACAAGCGCGGGGCCCTGGATGCACTCCGGGATGTGAAGAAACAGGTGCAGCGCAACCACAACCGCTGGGACGACGCGGTGGAGGATATGCCAGTTTTTGGTACCATGGCCTCCCAGTTTAACGATCCGGGCATGAATCGACTTTATGCTTTGGTAGTGGCTGGCCTGAGGGAAAAGTTTGCCAACTGGCAAAGTACCTTCCAAGGAGCGATGGGTACCTCTGAAAAGGTGTACATTATCCCTCCAGCGCGTACTCGCTACCTGAGTGAGATCACGGAAATCAACCGGAACTACGATGCCTGGGTGGAGGCGCAGCGGGAAATTGCGCAGCAACTTTATTCTCTGAAAACCTCCATGGAGGTTATTGGCAGCACCTCGGTGGCAGATAAAGATCGATTGATCAAGGAATTGCAAGAGGTCTATGCGCAGGTATCCTTGCATCTGGATCCCAAAAACAAAAAATGGCTAGAGGACTGGCCCGCAGAAGCAGCAAACTATGCTGGGGAGTATTACACCTTTAACGTACGAGACAAGGAGATCAAAGTGAAAACCTACTACACCTCCCTGTCCAATACCCACATCTCCAAGGTAGCCCTGCCTACCTACCAGGCTTGGGGGGAACTGTTGAAGTGGGGACTCCGGGAAAATCTACCTGGGAAATTTCCCTACACCGCTGGGGTATTTCCTTTCAAACGAGAAGGAGAGGATCCTACCCGCATGTTTGCGGGAGAAGGTGGGCCTGAGCGAACCAACAAGCGCTTCCATTACCTGTCCAAAGACATGCCAGCGAAGCGTCTATCCACGGCCTTTGATTCGGTGACCCTCTATGGGGAAGATCCGGACTACCGTCCCGACATCTACGGCAAGATCGGAAATGCTGGGGTGAATATTTGCTGTTTGGATGATGCGAAGAAGTTGTATTCAGGCTTCAATCTCATCGATCCGATGACCTCAGTGTCCATGACCATCAATGGGCCTGCTGCCACAATGACTGCCTTTTTCATGAATGCAGCCATCGACCAGCAGTGTGAGATATATATTAAAGAGAAGGGCCTAGAGAAACAGGTCAATGCGCAGATTGATGCAATTTATTCCAAAAAGGGGCTTCCTAGACCTAGGTACAGAGGGGTGCTTCCCGAAGGGAATAATGGCCTAGGACTACTTTTACTAGGGGTAACAGGCGATCAAGTACTTCCGAGAGATGTATATGATCAAATTAAGTCGAACACTCTCTCTAAGGTCCGAGGGACGGTTCAGGCGGATATTTTAAAGGAGGATCAGGCTCAAAATACCTGCATCTTTTCCACAGAGTTTTCCCTTCGCTTGATGGGAGACATGCAGCAGTACTTTATTGATCAGCGGGTACGTAATTTTTATTCGGTTTCTATCTCTGGCTACCACATTGCTGAAGCGGGGGCCAACCCGATTACGCAGCTGGCATTGACCCTCTCTAATGGATTCACCTATTTGGAGTACTACCTCTCCAGAGGAATGAACATCAACGAATTTGCACCAAATCTCTCCTTCTTCTTTTCCAACGGCATTGATCCGGAAT
>JALRIY010000332.1 GCA_023255285.1 Algoriphagus sp. | reverse complement strand
GTGAATACCTAAAACCTTGCGAATTTACTGTCTGAGCAAGAAAGCCTTGAATTCTTTCGTATTGAAATTGCTCATCCCTTGCTGGTAAAAGACGATTTTTCCTTCCTTGTTGACTACAAGGGTGGTGGGTATGGATTCGCTTTGCAAACTCTGGTTCAAGCCGTAGCTCGCATGTACTACTGGGAAGGTCCAACTTTTTCCTTCCATGAAATCTTGACTTTTCTGCTTGTTTTGATCCAGTCCAATCATTAAAAACTCGAGATCTGGGGTATCCTTTACCGCATCGTAGAGGTCAGAAATATGAGGCATCTCCGCGCGACAAGGCCCACACCAGGATGCCCAAAGGTTGATAAATAGGGTTTTGCCCCTGTAGTCTTGGAGCTCAACGGTATTGCCTTTAAAATCAGTAAACTCTCCGCGGTAGTCAAACTTTTGGTCGGTCAGGTCGGGAATTTCAAGTTTGGGCTTCATCAGTCCTGTAGACAAAAGTACCGATTGCAAGCCCCCTTGAATGACAGGAAGCAGTCCTGAAAAATAGAGAAACGCAAAAACAGCCAAAATTGCACCCCATGAAGTAATCTCTTTTTTCCAGTTCATTTTACCTTCTTATTAAAATAGTAGTCTTCCACGTCCACCCTACAAATTACTAGCTAAAATTACACACAGAAACTCAGCTGATTAGTGACCTAGCGCACATTTTAGCTGGTTCTCTTGATTTCCAACTGTATCTTGTGCCTAGAAAACCCCAGTACTCTCCCATGAACTACGAAATCAAAATTTCTACCGAACTCGGAATTAAAGCACAGCAGGTTCGCGCCACTAGCGCTTTACTTGAGGAGGGAGCCACCGTTCCCTTTATCTCTCGCTACCGCAAGGAAGCTACGGGTAGCTTGGATGAGGTGCAAGTTGCTGCCATTCGGGATCGACTGGAGCAGCTGAAGGAATTGGATAAGCGACGGGAGGCTATCCTCAAGTCGATTGAGGAACAGGGGAAGCTGACTCCCGAACTGAAAAAAGCCATCGAGGAAGCTGAAACAATGGCCCGCCTAGAAGATATCTACCTTCCCTACAAGCCCAAGCGCAAGACCAAGGCTTCGGTGGCCAAGGAAAAGGGCTTGGAACCCTTGGCAACCCGTATTTTTGCGCAGCATCCGGTAGATATTCAAAGCGAAGCTGTAAAGTACCTCGATGCCGAAAAGGAGGTGGCTACCGTAGAGGAGGCATTGCAAGGTGCACGGGATATTATTGCGGAATGGATCAGTGAAAATGCCGCTGTGCGTGGCAATCTCCGTACCTTATTTTTGAAAGAGGGGGTATTTGCTACCCGTTTGATTGCAGGCAAAGAAGCTGAAGCAGCCAAGTACAAGGACTACTTTGACTGGTCTGAACCCATCAAAACTGCCCCATCCCACCGTGTCTTGGCCATGCGCCGAGGCGAAAAAGAAGGCTTTCTACTTTTAGATGCACTTCCAGAAGAGGGAGCAGCAGTTGCGGTACTGGAAAAAGAAATCCTTACAGGTGGGAGCAATGCATGCGTGGAGCAAGTGAAAATAGCCATCAAAGATGCTTACAAGCGCCTACTCAAGCCAAGTATTGAAACGGAGATCCGCCTTCAAACGAAGAAGAAAGCAGATGAGGAAGCGATTCGGGTGTTTGCTGAGAACCTTCGCCAACTCCTACTTGGAGCACCCTTGGGTGAAAAAGTGGTGATGGCCATCGACCCAGGTTTCCGTACTGGCTGCAAGTTGGTTTGCTTAGGAGCACAGGGACAACTCCTG
>JALRIY010000331.1 GCA_023255285.1 Algoriphagus sp. | reverse complement strand
CGATGTTAACGTGCGGCTTGGAACGGTCGAAGGTTGCTTTTGCCATGCGTGAAAATCCTCAGTTTAAGTTTAAAGATATATTTAGATAATAATTTCTGTGTTGAGCCAACGACGGGAATTGAACCCGTGACCCCTTCCTTACCAAGGAAGTACTCTACCCCTGAGCTACGTCGGCTTTCACTACGCAGTGTACTTTATAAAAAGTACAGAGCGGGAGACGAGGCTCGAACCCGCGACCTGCAGCTTGGAAGGCTGCCGCTCTACCAACTGAGCTACTCCCGCTTATACCCGGTTGCCCGGTTATTTTTTGCCCTGCAAAACTACAAAATAAATTTGTTTTAATGCAAGTCGTGGGGGAAACAGGATTCGAACCTGTGAAGACATAAGTCAACGGATTTACAGTCCGTCCCAGTTGGCCGCTTTGGTATTCCCCCAACTGCGCTAAAATTTAAGACTTATTTCCTCTTTGAACTTTAACGGACTGCAAAATTATAGCCTTTTATTAAAGTATCAAAGTGAGTTCCTGAAAATTGAAAAAAAATTACAACAACACCTCTCAATCTTTTAAAAATCAAGTACTTAATTTTCTTCCTTCAACAAATCTAAGAAATAGGCATAGTAGGCCTTTAACTCCTCAGAAACTTCACTTTCAGCTATTTTATCCATCCTTTCAAGCACCCCTTCCTCCGTTACAAAGCCCAACAGCGTTTGAAATGCTCCCATTCGTAAGTAATCCTTTGGATTGAACTCCATTACAGAAAAAAGCCGATCTATCGCTTTTCTCTTTTCACTTGGCAACACTTCCATATAATAACTTCCATAGTAGCCCATAAAATAATACAAGCCCTCTCCACCTAACGAGGCGAATGCCCGATCAAACCATTCCCCTTTTCCACCAACTTTATTAGAAATGAAATATTCCCCCAAGGCAACTCGCAATCGGAAATTAGTTTCCTCTTCAAAACCCTCCATCCAAGAATTGTCTACAGCCGGATCGTCCATCCGGGCTAGCCCCATCAAAGCTGCTCCTGCAACCAAATAGGAAGGATCCCTAGCCAACCGCATCATTGCCCCGCGGTAGGCAGCCGAATTCCATTCGACAAGGACTTCTAGCGCAGCCGCTCGAACTTTGTTCTGAGCATCTTCTTCAGCCAACTGATAGACCACCTCCTCAACCTCCGGCAGCTGTTCCTTCCAGGTTGGATCTGCCTGTAAAATCGATAACCCTCGCTCTCGAATCGCAGCAAAAGAATCCTGGATGGCCAAAGGCAACACCTCCATCAACTCTTCCCGAGCTTCTCCTGCAACCAAACTATCCAAGGCCTCGTAGCGCGCCACGCCCAATTGAGATTCTTTAAATTGCTGCAGGTATTGGGAAGGACTAAACACTTGATTCCCTTCAAACAATACCCCCTGATCCTCATTTATATAGACCAAAGAGACCGCATCCCCATTCTCCAAAGCAAATTCCTGCTCTACTTCGGTGATCCGCAGCACCTTGGTTTTTCTTTCCCCACCTACGTACCAACTTACTGTCACCGGTAACTGATAACCTGTGTTGGGTTTTAAGTCTTGCCGCTGAGAAAACCGAAGAAGCAAATTCTCAGGCTGAGAATAATCTACTGTAACTTCCAATTCAGGATGCCCCTTGGTAAAAAACCACTGATTAAAAAACCAATTCAAATCTTGTCCGCTTACCCGCTCCATAGCTAACCGCAAATCATGGGACTCCACCGATTGGAAAGCATGTTGGGTCAAATACAAATTCAAACCCTTAAAAAATGC
>JALRIY010000330.1 GCA_023255285.1 Algoriphagus sp. | reverse complement strand
TTTCAATTTGGTAATTTGATCATGAATAAAAGAGACCCTAGCATCCCCTTTGTCTTCCAATGCATCTAAGATATGGCGATCAAAAATAAAAAGGGGGAGTACCTGTTCTTCCTGTTGCAAGGAATAAAAAAGTGCAGTTTGGTCTTCAATTCTCAGGTCTCTTCGAAACCAGCAAAGGGTAATTTTTTTCATGCGTGTTCTTTAAGTAGAGAATAGCGAGTCGCTTGAAATTGTTTAAAAATTTTGTCAACAGTTTACGGTTGACAGACCATAGTCAATTGCAGTCAGTTACTAAATGCACATTAAAATTTGGATTCTAAACGAATCGGCTATGGACAGTGGACCATTAGCCGTTGATTCAAATCAATTTTCTTTGGGAGGATTTTTTTCCAAGCGTACTGGAGGGATGTATTCGTCTAGGAGGGGTAAATTTTCTAGTTCAAGTGGTTTCCACTCCTCCGATCTTCCATAATCCTCGCGTAAAAAATCATCAGAGTCCTGAAGTTTGAGGCGTTCAGCCTTTCTCCGTGCGAGTTTTCGGAAGAGTTCGGTAAAGGAATTAAAAGATACGTTCTGGGTCACAGAGGCCCCATAAGAAAGCACATTTTGAGAAAGGGATAGGGAGGTGAAGGTGTTGAAATTATTGCGATTAAAGATTCGCAGTCGGTATACTCCATCTTCGGTGATTAGGTATTCCGCCTGCCAATCGCCAATGATTGAAGCAGCACTGGCTGTTCCATTGTTGTCGGTAAACCCTCCATCTCGAGAAACTCGTAGTCGGCCGTCTAGGAAGGTGCGTGCTACGCTAATTTGGAAATTTTCCAGTGCATTTTGATCCAAAGTGGCCAAGTCTATGGATACTTCTAGATTTTTATCTAGCTGGCCCATAAACCGGTTTATCTGAGAGGAAAGTAGGTTTCCAAGACTTGAGGAAAGGGTAGATCCACCAGAAAACTGACCTTCAGGAGAAAGGCTTTGTGCGACAATGACGGAGAAGACCTGCCGATTCATCTCTTGTTCGTCAGCAGCCACCCTATTTTGAAATGCCGAAATGGTAGTTTGTATGTCCCCACTGGAAGGGAAGGCACTGAAGTCAAACCCAAACTTGAACGTGGGAGAAAGTAATTCTCCTTGGAGATCCATCAGTACCTTGAGAGGGAATCTTCTCCGCATCTGACTATTTTCCTGATCGGCGCTAGTAGCATTGAGTAGGGGTTGGAGCGATACGTTTTCCTCGTAACTCGCTTTCAGATTCATGATCCCCGAATAAGGATCGCCATACCAAGTGATTCTTCCCCCTGGCTGGACGATAAACTGTTTTTTGACTACGTTGTAAAGGGAAAAGTTGTACTTGCCCTCCACAATGTCATAGTTGCCCGCAAGGGAGAAATTTCCTTGCGTATCCACATTCATGTTCAGGGTACCTCTACCTCTACCTTGAATACTTTCTTCTGTTCTTGGATCGATAATGATCTCCGTAAATGCATCTGGTGTGATATCAATGATGAAATTCATCCGGATATTTTCTATCTCCAATCGCTTGACTTCCTCCGCAAGGGCCTGGATTCGTACGGTATCCCGTACGTTGATCACTTGGATAAAGTCCTCTTGGAATTGTTCTTTAGAGCTCGTCAAGGGGATGGCAATCCGGGTGTTGGGTTGGGAGGTAATCCGAGCAGTCACATCCAGATTGCTGGTACTTCCCTTGATGGCTAGGCTACCTGTGGCATAGGCTGTTCCAAAGAAAAGTGCGTTGTCCTTGGAGCTTGTATTTAAGACTTGAAAATTAGTAAGCTGGGAGTTGATATCC
>JALRIY010000032.1 GCA_023255285.1 Algoriphagus sp. | reverse complement strand
TTGGCAAACTCTAACCGAAGCAGGGGTTACCGTGGTATGTAGAAATCCAAACATCAGAAACTTTGATGACAATGGTAACCCAGATAAGTTCTCAGAACTATTAATATCAATCCTTAGCAGCATGTATAGCTTCGAAAGATCCATGATCCTCCAACGCCAAAAAGAAGGTATTGCGATAGCTCGTATAAAGAATCCCCAAGCATACTGCCGAAGAAGAATTAATACCAAAGAAACATCACAGCGCTTTATCAAGAAAAGTAAAAGCATAGCCATCTTGAATTATCTATCCAAAGGGACACATACTTACTCAGAGATAGCTAAGATCTTAAACTGTTCACCGGTAACTATCACCAAGACCAAAAAGATAGCTAAAGAACTTGGTGAACTTGTTTAAGACCAACAGCCCAGACCCCCTTTATGGGGCTGGGCGGAATTCTTTCTCGAAGTTCGAGTTGAAAGTGGAGCTGGCGAGAGTCGAACTCGCGTCCAGATAAGGAAACACCGTACCGTCTACATGCTTAGTCACCGTTTGGGTTTTCGACCATTCTATGCTGGGTGACACACCTGAGCTTGGCTTAGCGATTGATCTTAGACTTGCTTAATCGCATCACAAGCCGCAGCCCGATCAAGTCGACACCCCAAACCCGCGCCGATCAGGCAAAACACGGTGGGATGTGGCTGGGGAATCACTCTCGCAACTCAACCCTTTAAGCGGTCTATCCTTTTAGGTTAGATTAAGCAGCCATGGCGTAAGAAGTTTCGCCATTTGTCTTTTGTATGAATTTTTTTAGGCCGTACATACTCCAGCCTGCATGCGAGCCCGATGATTACACCTACTGTCAAAACCGGTCAGCCCCATAGAATTAATACAAAGGTAGGTGGAAATAAGTTCATTATTTAGTATCAAGTATCAAGTAGTTAGTATCAAGATGCAAGAAACGAGATTCAAGAAACGAGACTCTATTTCGTGGTGACACGAGATTCGTATGTGCTACGGATTTCCCACTTCACCATTCTGCACTGGGCGTTCGGCATTTGACATTTCCTTAGATCTCGTACTTCGTATTTCGTGCCTCGTACTTTTAAATTCATCTTTGCTTGAAAAGAAATTCTTCCCCGTATTCCAAATCCCCTAGCAAGGAATAACTACTTTTTTATATCTTGCAACAATGGAAAATTTCGTTGTTTCGGCAAGAAAATATAGACCTGCAGATTTTAAGAGTGTCGTTGGGCAGCAACACATTACGACTACCCTTCAAAATGCAATTAAAAATAAGCACCTTGCTCAGGCATTTCTTTTTTGTGGTCCTCGAGGAGTAGGAAAAACTACCTGCGCTCGTATCCTCGCCAAAACCATCAACTGCGAATCCATTACCAAAGAATTTGAAGCTTGTGGGACCTGTGATGCCTGCGTTTCTTTTCAAAACAACGCTTCCTTCAATGTTTACGAACTCGACGCTGCTTCCAACAACTCGGTGGACGATATCCGTAACCTAGTGGAACAAGTACGCTACGCCCCTCAGAAAGGAGAATACAAGGTTTACATCATCGATGAAGTGCACATGCTCTCCACCGCCGCCTTCAATGCTTTTTTGAAGACCTTGGAAGAGCCTCCAAAGTATGCCATCTTCATCTTGGCTACCACAGAAAAACACAAGATCATTCCGACTATTCTTTCCCGTTGCCAGATATTTGACTTTAACCGAATTCAAATTAAACACATAGCCGAGCACCTCAAATACATTGCTGGCATGGAAGAGGTGGACTACGAAGAAGAAGCACTTCGCCTGATCGCGACCAAAGCTGATGGTGCCCTTCGGGATGCGCTATCCATCTTTGACCTGATCGTCACCTATTCTGCAGGGAAGAAGGTAACCTACCAAGAGACCATTGCCAATCTTAATATTTTGGATTACGACTACTACTTTAAGGTAGTAGAGGCACTCCTCGAGGAGAATATTTCCACTACACTCTTGCTATTCGATGAGATTCTTAAAAAGGGCTTTGATGGGCATAATTTTATCGTAGGCTTGAGTGAACACCTTCGCGACCTCTTGGTGGTTAAAGATGAAGCCACCGTAGAATTACTCCAGGTCTCTGAATCTGTGAAAGGGCGCTACCTAGAGCAAACGAGCAAGGCTTCTGTTTCTTTCCTACTTTCAGCTTTAAATCTGGCCAACCAATGTGACATCCACTACAAGACAAGCAAAAACCAGCGCTTACATGTGGAATTGACGTTAATGAAGGTGGCTAAACTAAACCAAGCGTTTCGCCTTGCCACACTAGCTGAAGTGGATGCAAAAAAAAAAGCCTGATTGAAGCGCCTTCTTCTACAGAGACCCCTCCTTTAATTTCCAAGTCCGTGGAGACGGATAAACCTTTAGTAAGTCCTTCCATGGGTCCTGGACCAAGCCCCGTTTCTTCTTCGGTAGCGTCTAGTACACTTCGATCTACCTTCACCATTCCAAGTAGTTTTAGCCAAACTAAGAAGGTGGGAGAGGCAAAAGTAGAAGAAGCAAATCTTGTGGAAGAGGAGTTTAAAAAAGGCCCAATTGAAACCGTCTCAGAGCCTTTGCCTGCACTTGTATTGACGCAAGAGTTGCTAGACCAATCCATTTTTTCCATTCAAGAAGTTTACCGAACTGCTCAAAAAAATCTAGAACTGGCGATTCTAGACCAAAAGATTGAAGTTCAGGAAGGAGAGCTTACCTTGAAGGTAAACGGCTCTATTCAAGAGGATATTGCCTTAAAAATGAAGCCTGAACTGGTTAGTTTGGTCCGGAAATTTACTGGGACAAGTGCCTTTACCATCACAGTAATTCAACAGGAGGAAGCTCCAAATGAAAATGGTAAATTGTATACTAGCACGGATAAATTGAAGTTTTTACGAGAGAAACACCCCGCCTTGATGGAGCTGCAGCGGAAGTTTGATCTGGATGTGGATTTTTAAAAATCTACCGAAATTCCAAAATTGATCAAATTCTGGAATTGAATGGCCTGCTTGCTGCTGCCATCATCCTGTTTGATTTGTACTTCTTCGTCGTAAATAAGCACGGTTTCAATTCGAGTTGAAATGTATTTATTGACCTTCATTCGAATCAGCGAGTTGAAGTTGACCACTAGGTTGCCAAATCGTTCGTAGTTTGAAAATAGGTTGAGATCTGATTTCCAAGTGACATTTTCGAGTAAGTTGACATCGACTCCTCCTACGGCCACGGACATTCCAGCTTCGGCACGAACAGTTTCTCCAGGGAGGACTCCAAAAGCACCAGCTTGGCTTAGGGAATCATTCAATACGAGTGTAAATCGTCCCGTAAAAGGAGATAATATGATGGAGAGTCGACTTTTGTCAGCAAAAGTTTTTTTGTAGTTGATTCCTGTAGAGGATTGTAAGTAGCCTGGAGCCAGTAAATCAGAGATTTTGGTTCGTATCTCTTGATCAGCACCTGCGGGCTTGGAATATTTATACCCTGCTGCCAATTGGGTTCGTGCATCCAATTGGGTGGTTAAAAAGTATTTTTCAGACAGCTGCCTACCGTAATTGCTGACGAAAATAAAATTGTCATTTGTTTTACGGGTTTTAAAAGCGCGCTCATTTTGCCGGTTAAAGCCCAAGTTAATGGTCAGTTGTGTATCCCAAACCTTGCTATCTTTTTTATAGTTGGCAAAGAGTGTAGTTCCAGTATTTAAGGCAAAAGAGCCTGTTCCACCTGCTGCCCAATTGCTTAACGTAACTTGTTGTACGTTTAGGGTATACGTTCCCCCAGTTTTCCAAAAGGTTTCTTTTACTGGCTGTTGGATCAAAAGTGAGTCCCCCAATAGGACAAGAGTATCTCGTTCAATAATCACCGTATCGGGTACGATTTTTTGATCCTGAGCCCACAAGGGAGCCCAGAGAAGGCAAAAAAAGAGTCCGGTTAGGAGAATAAAAGTACGCATAGGGCAGAGCTATTCGCTTCAGTGAATTAAAATACGTAATTTTTGTCCGACTGTGATTAAATTTTGGGTTCCAATACCATTTAGCTGTTTGAGTTCATCCACAGAAAGCCCGTATTTTTTAGAAATTGAAAACAGGGTTTCTCCTGCACGCACGGTATGAACAAGCGCTCGTGTACTTGGGGGAACTTGTTCGGTAGATTCAACTGGAGTAGATTCCACTGGGCTTGAAGTAGTACTGGGAGAAAGGGTGGTAGGAATTGGCTCCATATATTGCGGGATAGCTTCGCCTTTTTTTCTGGATTCCTTCAAATTCAGGATCATACCCGGGCGAAGATCTGATTCTTTTCGAATTCTATTTTTTGATTTCAAGGAAGCCAATCGGATGCCATACTTTTGTGAGATGGACCAAAGGGTTTCACCAGCTTCTACGATGTGGGTGGCAACGGCTGCACTAGGGCGCTTTTTTTCGGTGTAGTAGTACCCACCTTCTTGCACGACCTCTGATTCTTGCAGGTCATTAAACTTTAAAAATCGTTTTTGACGGATACCGATTTCTTCAGAAAATTCGCTAACTGGTAACTGAGATGAAGCTTGAACACCTTCCAAATTGTTGACTAATATTTGATTGGGTTCAGTAGCCTTTGTCGTATTTCCGGAGATTTTTGGAAAGGAGTTTTTCGGTTTGTAGGTCGGAGTGTTCTTTGTGCTAGCAGTTGCTTGCCTAGGTTGATTTTGGCTAGGCACTGGCCCCTCCTGGAGTCCCGTGCCTTTGAGTAAAAATAAGGTATGGCTTCCAGTGGGAATCTTACCATTTACGGCCCATTTATTGAATTCGATTAATTGAGCTTCTGGTACTCCGAAACGTTTTGAAAGGCTAGTAAAGGTAGTTGGTCCTTGGATTTGCACTTCGGTTAAGCGGGGAGTAGTGGAGGTAAGGGATATTCTAGCAGCTTCAAAAGCTACCTTATGCGCTAGAAACTTTTTAAAGTACCAGTGGGTATTACGGTCCACAACCACTAGTTTTTGTCCTGCATATTGATTCCCAAAATAGGCTTTTGCACCACCAAGGCCCATTTGGTAGGAGACCAAGGCGGCCATCCAATTATTGAGAATGTTTTGGTGTTTTTTGAGGTATATAGCTGCTCCTCGAGTTGCTTTTGCAATATTTTTTCGCTCGTCAATTTGACTGTCTACCCGAAGGCCTACTTCTTCTGCAGTACCTTGTTTAAACTGCCAGAATCCAACCGCATTGGAAGTAGAAACGGCGTCTGGGACTAGTCCACTTTCTTGAATGACAAGGTATTTGATTTCATCGGGCACCCCCTGATTCCTAAGTTCTCGCTCAAGGATAGGGAGATATAAATTAAATCGATCAGCTTTGAGGTTAAAATAGGTTTGATTTCGGTAGAGTGCATCCACATCTAGTTGAATTTCACGTTGCGCTTGGGGATGGATGCGTAGCGTTAAATCTGCAAATTGCATCTCCAAGGGTACTTGTGGTAATTGTGCTTGGAGACCAAAGTGGATTAAAAAAAGAGAAATGGTGAAAAGGCAGAAGCGAAAAGTGGGGTTCATTCAATGTAGGTTGGTTTAGCACTGGTTAAATCAAAGCAAAAATGATTCCCAATTTTAAAATCTACTTTTTCCTCGCTATTAGAATTCCATCGCGAATGGGTAGTAGGAGTGTTTCTACCCGCGGGTCTTGGGCAAGTTGCCGGTTAAAGTCCAGTAAGGCTTGGGTATCTTTATCTATTTTTTGGCCCTCTTGCACAAGTATTTTTCCTGACCACAGGACATTGTCTGCAAGGATAAACCCTCCAGGTCTTAGTTTGTCGATCACCAATTCGTAGTAAGTGTTATAAAAAAATTTATCCGCATCAATAAAAATTAAATCAAATGGTCCAGAAATAGTTGGCAGGAGATCCCGTGCATTTCCCAGCCGGTAGTCGATTTGGGAGGCTAGCCCACTTTCCTCAAAAAATCCACGGACCATCGTTTCCAGTTCGTCGTTGATGTCCAAGGTGAGGAGTTTCCCACCTGGAGCAAGGCCTCGAGCCAGGCAGATGGCAGAATACCCAGTAAAGGTTCCGATTTCTAGGATAGAGGTTGGCTGCAGCATTTTGGCGAAGAACTCCAAAGTTTTCCCTTGCAAGTGTCCGGAGAGCATGCGTGGAAGTAACACTTTTGCCTGGGTTTCTCGAGTAATTTTTAGGAGCAGAGGATCCTCATTTTGGGTATGCGCCTCACAATAAGCCAGCAGTTCGGGTGAAATAAATTCCATATCAGACAGGGGTATAAATAAGCTGGGTAAGTTGGTCTACCTGGAAAATCTCCTGAGCGATTTCTAGAAGTTCTTCTGCAGTCGTGCTTCGAATTTGATCAAAAATGTGGTCTAAGGGATCAATTTTCCCATGGTCAAGAAGGCTTTTTCCATAGACAAGCATCAAACTGGAGTAATTTTCCTCGGACATGGCCATTTGTCCGATGGCTTGTACTTTGGCGGTATGGAGTTGGAGGCTTCCTAATTTTTTGGAGCGGAGTTTTTCTAGCTCTCGGTGTACGATACTTAGACTCTTTTTGAGGGTTTTTTCTTCAGTTCCAAAATAGATTCCAAAAAAACCAGTATCTGAAAAAGGCTGATAGGAAGATTCCACGCTATAGACATAGCCATAATTTTCGCGTAAGGAAAGGTTTAAGCGGCTGTTCATACTAGGTCCCCCAAGGATATTGTTTAACAAAAAGAGTTTGTATCGTTTGGGATCATGTAGGGAATAAGCAGGTCTGCCGATAGCACAGAGGGATTGAGAAATTTCGCGTTTGCTAGTTTTATGTTGGGGTAGATAGGTATGAAAACCACTACGGGTATAGAGGGTGTGCTTGGTTGGAATTTCGCGCAAGGGGCCTTCGATTTGCCGTAGTGCTTTTTCAAAAGAAATATTGCCTACAATAGAAAAAACTAGTTGTGAAGTGTCCAGCCTTTCTGAAATAAATTGAATAAAGTCGTGGTGTTGAAAGTTGCCTACTGTTTCTTCTGTACCTAGGATGTTCCTTCCTAAGGAGTGATTTTCAAATACTAACGCATCCAATTCATCTTGAATGGCATCGTCAGGAGAATCACGGTACATGGCCATTTCTTCCAGGATAACTTGCCGTTCTCGTTCGATTTGCTTTTCAGGGAAGGTAGAGTGAAAGGTAATGTCGTAGAGGAGTTCAGCCGCCTTGGCATAGTGTTCTTTAAGCACCGAGGCATAAAAACAGACCTTTTCTTTGGTGGTATAAGCATTTAGTTCACCCCCCAAGGATTCAAGTCGGTTTAGGATATGAAACGTTTTTCGCTTTTGGGTACCTTTAAAGGCCATGTGTTCCCAAAAATGAGCAAGTCCTTCTTGTTCTTGGTTTTCGTCACGGCTACCAATATTGAGGATGAAGCCACAATGCACCAAGCGGGTGTGCGGAATCTCCTGATGGACAATCCGAATCCCGTTGGGAAGCTCTTTACTAGTCAATTGCATACGAGGTGTCACCAAGTTTGGAAAAATTGGGGTTACTTTTTAGTGTGGTTCTAGGAATTTACATTCAAAGAAATGGGCTATTTTACTATCTTGGCAAGATAAATTTTCTGTCATGAAATACACTCCCTTACTGAAAGAATTGTATCAACGAAATCGAGCTAAGTTTACCGCAAAAATGGCGAAAAACGGGGTAGCAATTTTCAATGCGAACGATATTTTGCCAACCAATGCCGATGGAACGATGAAGTTTAGGCAAAATAACGATTTATTTTACCTATGTGGTATCGATCAGGAGGAAACCATTTTGTTGTTGGCGCCAGATTGTCCCAATCCAGCTTGGCGTGAGGTTTTGTTTCTCCGAGAAACGAATGCGCATATTGCTGTATGGGAAGGACATAAGTACACCAAGGAGGAGGCTTTTTTAGCTTCTGGAATCGAGACGATACTTTGGCTTTCCGAATTTGAATTGGTGTTCAATTCAGTGGTCAATCTTTCTGATTCGATCTACCTAAATACCAACGAGCACTTGCGTGCAGGAGTAGTAGTAGAAACTCGAGATGCCCGATTTATTCAAGTTGTAAAAGAGCGTTATCCGCTTCATCGTCTGGAGCGGGCGGCACCGATTCTTCATGCCTTGCGTGCGGTAAAGGAGTCCGAAGAGATTCAGCAACTGCAAATCGCATGTGACATCACCGAAAAAGGTTTTCGACGGGTGTTGGGAATGGTACAACCAGGGGTAACCGAATACGAAATCGAGGCAGAACTAGTGCATGAATTTGTCCGCAATCGTAGTCGGGGCTTTGCCTACGAACCTATCATTGCCTCGGGCTTATCTGCCTGTGTATTACACTACATCGAAAATAACAAAGCTTGCTTAGATGGTGAGCTTCTACTGTTGGATGTGGCAGCTGAATACGGCAATTACAATGCAGACATGACTCGGACAATTCCCGTCAATGGATGCTACACCCAGCGGCAGCGTCAGGTATACGATGCAGTTTTGCGGGTAGAACGAGAGGCAGCTAGCATGCTACGTCCTGGGGTGACTATTCAGGATTACCACCGTGAGGTGGGGTTGGTGATGCAAAGTGAGTTAGTAGGCTTGGGATTAATTGATCAAACTGACATCAAAAATCAGGACCCGAAATGGCCTGCTTATAAAAAGTATTTCATGCATGGCACCTCCCACCATTTGGGGCTGGATGTACATGATGTGGGCACGATGCATTACCCGATTTCTGCAGGAATGGTGTTTACGGTAGAACCAGGAATCTATATACCGGAGGAGGGATTTGCAGTTCGTATCGAAAATAATATTGTAGTGCAAGAGCAGGGCTACTTGGATTTGATGCAGAACATTCCCATTGAAGCGGAGGAAATTGAATCCTTGATGAACCGGTAATTTTAAATCCAAACACGAAAGCCCGCTCTGAACTTATGTCAAGCGGGCTTTTTTTGGGAATAAAAAAGGCTGATTTCTACATGAAATCAGCCTTTGAAACGCTGCAGCGCTATCGAGATTAACCGATAGAGATACGCTTAAATACGTTGACAGTCATGCCTTTGCTCACACCATCCAGGTACTGAGTGATGGTTTTGGAATTGTCTTTCACAAACTGCTGACTAAGCAAGGTGTTTTCCTTGTAGAACTTTTGAAGTTTCCCCTGTGCAATTTTCTCCAACATTTCTTCAGGCTTTCCTTCAGCTCTTGCTTGCTCTTTACCGATTTCAATTTCTCTTTCGATAAGTGTTGCATCTACACCATCTTTATCAACGGCCACAGGATTCATGGCAGCGATTTGCATAGCCACGTCTTTTCCAGCTTCCTCGACATTTGTTCCAGATGTGTTGACAAGACCTACCAATACACCCAACTTTCCGTTAGAGTGCACATAAGAAACTACCTGATCGGCATTGACTACTTCAAAGTGAGAGATTTCAAGTTTCTCACCAATTTTTCCAGTCATTTCAATGATTTTTTCTGCTACAGTGATTCCATCCATAGTTAAAGCAAGTAATTCAGCGGAGCTAGTGGAGCCATTGCTTACCGCCAAATCAATTAGGGAGTTTGCGAAATCGCCAAACCCTTCGTTTTTAGCAACAAAGTCGGTTTCACAGGTTAGGGACATCAGGGTACCTGATGCATTGCCATTGGTCAAGCGAGTGACTACAAGGCCTTCTTTTGTTTCGCGGTCAGCTCTGGAAGCAGATACTTTCTGACCTTTTTTTCTGAGGATGTCCACTGCCTTTTCAAAGTCGCCATCGGCTTCGGTAAGCGCTTTCTTGCAGTCCATCATGCCTGCTCCGGTCATTTGTCTCAGTTTGTTTACGTCTTGTGCAGTAATTGCCATGGTAAGTTTCGTTTAGATAGTTCGTATAGATCAGATACCCCCTAAAAGGGTATCGGTTGTACTTTTGGGGAGGCGCAAGCGCCGAGATAAAACAAAAATTGAACATCGACTGTCGCCGGATGTTCAATTTTTATTAGTAATACATAATGTGGATTAGTCTTGTTTTTCGGCGTCCACGGCTCTTTTAGCCTCTTCCTCTTCAGAAAGTTTGGCATCGTCTTTATCCTTTTTGCGCTCAGATAGGCCTTCTTCGATGGCTGCTCCAAATGCTTTTACTAAAAGGGATACGGACTTGAATGCATCGTCATTTGCTGGTATTGGGAAGTCCACCTCGTTTGGATTAGAGTTGGTATCCACTAAAGCAAAAACAGGAATTCCTAATTTTTGTGCTTCAGCGATGGCAATGTGTTCTCTTTTGATATCTACTACAAATAGTGCTGCAGGGAGTCTGCTTAGGTCAGCAATACCGCCTAGGATTACTTCCAATTTGTCTTTTTGGCGGCTAACCATCAAGCGCTCTTTTTTAGCCAAGTTTTTGTAGGCATCTTCCTTCATCAAACGCTCTAAAGAAGACATTTTCTTTAGTGACTTTCGGATGGTAGCGAAGTTGGTCAACATACCGCCCAACCATCTTTCGGTCACGTAAGGCATATTGAGACGCTGTGCTTCTGCAGCTACTAAATCTTTGGCTTGTTTTTTTGTAGCGACAAACATGATTTTTTTGCCGGAACGTACAATTTGCTTGATTGCGTTGGATGCTTCTTCGAGGCAAGCAAGCGTTTTGTTGAGGTCGATAATATGGATACCGTTCTTCTCCATAAAGATATATGGAGACATTCTTGGATCCCACTTTCTCGTCAAGTGTCCGAAGTGAACACCAGCATCCAGTAAGTCTTTGTATTCTATTTTTGACATGAATGAAATTGTTTTCTATGATGTGAAGAGAGTTCCTATTAACGCTTAGAGAACTGGAATCTTCTTCTTGCTTTTCTACGTCCTGGCTTCTTACGTTCTACCATTCTTGGATCACGGGTTAAGAAACCTTCTTTTTTCAATGGAGGTCTATGTGTCTCATCTGCTTCACACAAAGCTCTAGAGATAGCCATACGGGCAGCTTCTGCCTGTCCCTTGATACCACCACCGTCTACATTGATTTGTAAGTCATAACTTCCTTCAACCCCAACAAGAGTCAATGGCTGCTTCACTACAATTTGGTGTAGCTCAAATGGAAAATACACTTCAATTGATTTATTGTTAACGGTAATTTTACCGTTCCCTGGCGTCATGTATATTCGGGCTACTGAAGTTTTTCTTCTACCGATTGTATTGATTGTGTCCATGCGTCAGCAATTAAAGAGTGATGGCTTTTGGCTGTTGTGCCGCATGAGGATGCTCTGCACCTTCGTATACGTACAAGTTGCCGTACAACTTACTTCCTAGTCTGTTTTTAGGCAACATGCCTTTCACAGCTTTCTCTATCAGGATAGTTGAAGATTTCTGCTTCAACAATCTAGGCGTAGAGATTCGCTGTCCACCTGGGTATCCAGTATGACGCACATATACTTTTGCGTCCCACTTGTCACCCGTCAATCGAACCTTGTCTGCGTTGATTACGATGACATTGTCACCACAATCTACGTTAGGAGTGAAGCTAGGCTTCGTCTTTCCTCTCAAGATTTTCGCAACATCACTAGCCAAGCGTCCTAGAATCGCAGAATGGGCATCTACAATCACCCATTGCTTTTCTACGGTGGAGCTGTTGGCTGAGATGGTCTTATAGCTCAGAGTATCCACTTTGTAACTGTTTAATTTTTAGCTTATTAATTAATTATCGACCCCAAAAAGGGACACAAAGATAGGAGCATTTATTTTTCTATGCAAACTATTTGCAATCCTAACTCCTAATTTTCATGGGTTTACCTTATTTTTTTTCTGATTATCCGCAATTACACCAGTGACCAAAGAAAAATAAGGTTTGAAGTTCATTTTAATAAGCTGTGGTCTGTGGTCTGACTGCATACGGCGGTCTGTCTACGATTATCCGCAGTAATTCAATCAATTTTTAGCTACTGGTAAGATTGCGGATAAGCAGAATTTTTAACCTATAACTCACAAAAAGTAGTTATCCTTGTATTACCTGTTTTTTTCCAACTGCTGGAGTAGGACTTGAAAATCTTTGGGATAGGGTGCCTGGACGGTTATTTTTTGGTTATTTATTCCGGTAAATTGTAGGCTAAAAGCATGAAGGGATACCCGCTGCATTATCGGAAGCTCTTCCGTTTCTTTTTTCAAGTTAAACCGACGTTTCAATGCAGATAGAAATAGAGGCCGACCTCCATAAAGCGGATCTCCGCAGATTGGAGCCTTTAGGTAAGCCAAATGTACCCGGATCTGATGCAATCTGCCTGTTATAGGGCTACAGGCTACTAAGGTGTGTGCGTAGTAGGTCTTCAAGGTATTCACCAGCGTTTGAGCGGGTTTTCCATCCTTACTTACTTTGGCGATTCCTTTGTTATTCGCCGCTAAGTTGCGGTCTACAAGCACCTCTTTGAAATCATGAATTCCTTCTACTACCGCATGGTAAATTTTCTCTACTTGCCGATTTTCAAACTGCATTGCTAAATGTCGATAGGCTTCAGGATGCTTTGCAATTGCCAAGCAGCCTGAAGTTTCTTTATCCAAACGGTGGCAAAGCTGTGCATCTTCCCAATAGCCCTTTGCTAGGTCCAAGATATTTTGGGCCTCGTGTCGATCGTCCAAACTAGAATAATAAGGTGGCTTGTTGATAACCATGAAATCCGAGTTTTCAAGGAGAATTAAGTCTTCGAATGTGATTTTTTTCATGGTGGTGGGTGCCCATTTGGAGCGCACAAAGCTAGCCAATCTTCTTGGGTTCCAAAAAAAGTAGGAGATTATCCGCAAGGAAACCTGTCGCTAATGGCCTATATTCCTTATTCCAAATAAGTGGTGAAGGCTAAGTCAAAGGTGTCTAGGCTTGTGGAAGAAGCTCTTCCTTTTTTTTCTCTTTCTCGAGAGGTAGGTCAAAACTAAAGATAGAGCCTTTGCCTAGGGTTGAACTCACAGAAATCTTACTCTTGTGGCCTTCCAAAATATGTTTGACAATGGCTAAGCCTAAACCTGTACCACCTTTGCCTTTTGACCTACTTTTTTCGACACGGTAAAACCGTTCAAAAATCCTTTTCAAATCTTCTGGAGGTATCCCAGGCCCATTGTCTTTGATATCTACCTGGATTTGATTTTTTGTCAATTTCAAGCACACCCTTACTTCACCTCCGTCGTGATTGTATTTGATGGCATTGAAAATCAAATTTTGACAAACGCGATAAATTTTTTGTCGATCACCAATGGTGAGGTGGGATTTTTGGTGATCGGCTTCTAGCACAATTTGAACATCCGCTTTGGAAGCTTTGTGCTCTAATTCTTCAATTACCTCATGTACAAGTTCTAATAGGTCAAATTCGGAAAATGTAAATTTAATTACCCCACTTTCCATTTGATTGAGGGTGAGTAGGTCATGAACCAAATGATCCAAGGAATCTAGACTTTTGGAAGCTTTCTTTAGGAACTTCATTCGAACCTGCTTGTCGTCAATTGCTCCATCAAGCAAGGTATGGATGTAGCCTTGTGTAGCAAAAATGGGTGTTTTAAACTCGTGCGAGATATCTGCAATAAATTCCCTTCTGAATTCTGCATTTTTTTGTAAGGTCTCAATTTCCCGCTGTCTTGCAAGTGCATAGGAGTTAATGACTGCATTGATTTTTTTTAGCGGAGATAGGGTAGACTTAAAGGATTTGTCTTGAAATTCTGATAACTCTCTTTTCTGAATTTTTTCCAAGAGACTGTAAATATTTCCAATTTCCTTAAAGACTAAAAATTCAAGCGTGATACTGATTAATAGGTATGAAATTGAAAAAGAAAGTAAGAGAGCTGCCCATAAGACTGTGGGGGAGGAGGTAGGGATTAGAAACAGGAATGCTGCAACTAACCCAGAAATAGCAAGTGATAAAATGAATGATAATCCCCTTGACCCTGTTGGCATATTAACCTTGATCAAATTTATAGCCCACTCCTTTTACTGTAGAAATGTATTCGTCCCCTATTTTTTCACGCACTTTTCGGATGTGTACGTCAACTGTTCGTGCAAGTACAAACACGTCTGATCCCCAAATATTGTGAAGTAGTTCATCGCGGCTGTAAACCACATTTGGATTATTGGCGAGGAAATAAAGGAGTTCAAACTCTTTTTTGGGAAGAGTAATGGTTTTGCCCCCCTTATTGATGGTATAACTGCTGCGATCTATGTTCAAATCTCGAATTAAAATCTGACCTTTTTCTTGTTCTTTTTTGGAGTCCCGTCTAAAAAGAGCGGCTATTCGACTCATCAAAGCTCTTGGTTTGATCGGCTTGGTAATGTAATCGTCAGCACCTACATCAAATGCGGCTACTTCAGAATATTCTTCCAATCGAGCCGTTAAAAAGATAATGAACGCATGCTTTAACTCTGGGATTTGCCGAATTTGAAGGCAAGTTTCTACGCCATCTTGGTTGGGCATCATAATGTCAAGCAAAATGACGTCGGGCTGAAACTTGATTGCAGTTTTTACAGCTTTGTGTCCGTCTTCAGCAGTTGCTACTTCATATCCCTCTTTTTGCAGGTTGTATTTAAGGATTTCTACAATGTCTGGTTCGTCATCTACGACCAATACTTTGATTTTCTTTTTGTCTGCCATGGGGAGAATTCCTAAATGTTTTCTGAAAATTAATGAATATCTACCGCTTCCAACCAAATGTTAATTTACATCTTTGATTCCTGGCCCAGTTTGGACCCTATTAGGCCACTTTTCTAGTTGGATTGTTAAGTTAGTGTTAATCTGTTTTTTTGAGTTGTTTTTTTAGTCCTTTTGCTGTGGTGATGTCAATGTTCAAAGACCCAATAAATAAGTTGGCTTTGATTTTTACTGGGATTTTATGGGCATCTTTTGTAATCCATACCTTGACGGGATACTCTCCTCGGAATAAGCTATTTTTTGGGATTTGAGGTGAAAACAGGTAGGTTTCTTTGGTGCCCAAACTGGTTTCTAGGGTCTCAATTCCTTCAAATATTAATTTTAGGTTATATATTTCTTTATCAAAAAATCCGGTAATCAAAATTTCTTGGCCCTTCCGCAGCTTGTCAAATTCCAGGGTTCTTAAATAGTAAAAGCCACTCACTAGGTCTTGCACCGAAGAGGGGAGGGAAAAAACTTTCACCTCCTTGAGCTGCTTGTTTTCCCGGTCATACAATTCCAGGGTAGCTTTTTTTTGAACTTGATCAAAGTAGATTTTCTCGTTCCTTCTGTACCTTCCCTCTTCAATGTAGCGGTAAGAAAGTTGTGGCAAAAGACTCTGGGTGTTTAAGTGCGTACCCCAATTGTCATTTACCCTTCCAAAGAGAGAGACAGCTCCCTTTGTTTGTCCGAAGGCATCTATTTTAAAATGTATTTGAGAATTTTCAACAATTGGTTTTTTACTTATCTGTAAACGAGCCTCTGCCAAATCTATCCAGCCATAGCTTACGTCGAATAAAAGT
>JALRIY010000329.1 GCA_023255285.1 Algoriphagus sp. | reverse complement strand
AGTGTTTGCCACCCGATTTGGAAAGATTGGCGTGCTCATCTGCTGGGACCAGTGGTACCCAGAAGCAGCACGCATCACTACACTTATGGGAGCGGACTTCCTAGTTTACCCTACCGCAATTGGCTGGGCCAAATCCCAAGATGCAGCCACCAACGAGGAGCAATACGGTGCTTGGCAGACCATTCAGCGCTCCCATGCGGTGGCCAACGGCATTCCTGTGGTATCGGTCAACCGTACCGGTGTGGAGGGAGAAATGCAATTTTGGGGAGGTTCTTTTGTGGCCAATCCCTTTGGTCGCGTGACCTACCAAGCCCCCCATTTGACGGAAGAAGTTCACGTGGAGACCTTGGATTTGAGCGGTTCGGACCGCTACCGTACGCATTGGCCATTTTTAAGGGACCGCCGAATCGATTCCTATGCGCCGATTACCAAGCGTTTCCTTGACGAAGAATAAGCCATGCCCCATTCAATAGATTTGTCCAATGGAGGACTTCTGACTCCCGCGGAACTCGGCTACTATTTTCCGGCTGAGTTTGCTCCGCAAAAAGCCATGTGGTTGAGCTGGCCTCACAAGGAAGAAAGTTGGCCGGGAAAAATCCAGACCATTTATTCTCCGTATGCCCAATTTGTCAAAGAGGTCGCCCTCGGACAAGAAGTACACATCAACGTGGCCGATGTGGCCATGCAAGCATTTGCGACGCAACAGCTGGAACTGGCAGGAGTACGCATGGATCGTATCTTCTTCCACTTTTTCCCGACCAATGATGCCTGGTGCCGTGACCATGGTCCAGCCTTCTTGATCAATCCTGCCGCTGACATCCCAAAGGTGCTTGTGAAGTGGAACTACAATGCTTGGGGAGAAAAATACCCTCCGCATGACCTGGACAACCAGATCCCGATTCACATTGCCGAAGCCTTGGGGATTCCCTACTTTACACCTGGCATTGTGATGGAAGGAGGCTCCGTGGAGTTTAATGGGAAAGGCACCTTGCTGACCTCCACCGCCTGCTTGTTGAACCCTAACCGCAACCCGCACTTGAGTCAAGCACAGATCGAAAAGTACCTATGCGACTATTACGGGGTGCAACAGATCCTCTGGGTAGGAGATGGTATCCTGGGTGACGATACGGATGGACATATTGACGACATCACACGATTTGTGAACGCCGATACCGTAGTGACGGTAGTTGAAGAGAATAAATCGGATGGGAATTACGAAATCCTTCAGGAAAATCTCCACCTTCTAAAGCAGATGCGGGTGGAAAATGGCAAGCAGTTGAACGTGGTTGAGCTACCTATGCCTGCCCCAGTTAGCTGGGAAGGGCAGCGATTGCCCGCTTCCTATGCCAACTTTTACATTGCCAATGAGGTGGTGGTCGTCCCTACCTTTAGAGATAATAACGACCAAAAAGCATTGGATATTTTAGCTGCCTGTTTCCCTACCCGTCGGGTAGTAGGAATAGATAGCACAGACATCATTTGGGGATTGGGATCTTTTCATTGTTTGAGCCAGCAAGAACCCGCAGTATAAGTTTTTCCCTTGTTTTAGATTAAATCCTGCCTTTCCATGCAGGATTTTTCATTTTTATGGTGGTTAGTAAAACAAACACCAAACATTTTCGCTTTTCCTATAAAATCGTTCCCATGAAACAGTCTCTTTTTTTTCTTTTGGTCTTGGCGATGGCTTCCTCTTGTGGGGTATTGCGAACAGACAGAACCAAAAACATCACCTATATGGAGGCTTCCGCTTCGCTTCCACAAAAGAGCTTAAACGTCTTTGCTCCCAAAAAGGCGAAAAATGCACCTGTCTTGATTTTTATCCATG
>JALRIY010000328.1 GCA_023255285.1 Algoriphagus sp. | reverse complement strand
TGACACACCGAGCTTTCTTCCAGAGGTGAAGGTAGTATATGATCAATTGCAGGTTCCCAATTTTGCGACCCGAGGCAATCACGACCGGGTAGATGCCGATACTTTTCGTCGAATCATGGGGCATTCCACCAATCATTCCTTTGTTATAAAGGATTCCTATGGAATAATCTTATTGGATTCTTCCAATATAGCTGGAGATTACCTCTGTGCGGATTTGGAGTATCTTAAGGGGGTAATGTCTTCTTATGAAAAGTTGGAGCAGGTGTATGTATTTATCCATATCTCTCAGCAGGATTGGACGCGAAATGGAGTCGATTGCCAAGAGTTTATGGACCTGATTTCTTCTTATCCCAATATAAAGGCCACTTTTCATGGCCACGATCATGACTTAGATGGACTGATGATTTATAAAAAGAAGCCTTTTTTGTGGGCGGGCCATTTTGGAGGATCTTGGGGCAATCCTTTCCCTAGTTACCGTGTGGTCGAAGTCGATGAGAATGGCAAAGCACTGACCTACCTCAAAACAGTAAAAGAGGGGATGATTTTAAATAGTCACCCCATTTAATCTTCATTTGCCGCTATTCTAGAGGCTTCCACTCGTTCAATAATCCGGTCACATCAAGGGGGCGTGTATACATATGTATCTTTCCTTTGTCATCGATTGGCCAAAGCTCTTTGGGACGATCCCAATACAATTCAACTCCATTTTTATCTGGATCATCCAAGTAGATGGCTTCCGATACGCCGTGATCAGCAAATCCACTGATAGGATAGTTCGCGTCAATTAATCGTTGAAGGATCCGAGCGAGGTCTTTACGAGAAGGATAAAGAATAGCGGTATGGAAAAGGCCAGGAGCTCTTTTATCTGCAGGCATCCCCCCTTTACTATTCCAAGTGTTTAATCCAATGTGGTGGTGATAGCCTCCTGCCGATATAAATGCAGCCTCAGCTCCGTAAGTGGTTACCAATTCAAATCCCAAGAGATCGCAGTAAAAATCCAAGGATTGCTGCAGGTCACTTACTTGGAGATGAACATGCCCTATTCGAGTAGCCGTTGGAATTCGGTAACTAGCTGTCATCTTTTTTTGTCCCTTTTGTATAGACTAAGGGTCGACTTAAAGTTGCCCCTCTATCCATTTTCGTGCATTGACGAATGCTTCCATCCAAGGAGTGAAGTCATCGTTTCGCTCACTTGGGTAATGGGCCCAGTTCCAAGGCTTCAAGCTGCGCTCAATGTGTGGCATGATTGCCAAGTGTCTACCGTCTTCTGAAGCGATACCTGCAGTGGCAAAGTCTGATCCGTTTGGATTACCTGGGTAACTGCTGTAGCTGTACTTCAAGGCGAAGTGGTAGCCATGTTCGCCTTGTGGTAAATTGAATTTCCCTTCTCCGTGAGCCACCCATACACCAAGACGCTGTCCGCTTAGGCTTCCTAGCATCACTGACTTATTTTCAGGGATGGTTACATTCACGAAGCAGGATTCAAACTTGTGGCTAGCATTGTGCTTCATCTTTGGTTTTTCAGCGTGATCAGGAGTGATTAATCCTAGTTCAATCATCAACTGGCAGCCATTGCAAACTCCCAAGGAGAGGGTGTCTCGGCGTGCATAAAATGCATCCAAGGCTTGCTTGGCTTTTGGGTTGTACAAGAATGCACCTGCCCAACCTTTGGCAGAGCCCAGTACGTCCGAGTTAGAGAATCCGCCCACGAAAACGATCATTTGGACATCAGTCAAATCTTCTCGACCAGAAATTAGGTCAGTCATGTGGATGTCCTTGACTTCAAAGCCTGCAAGCCAGAGGGAGTAAGCCATTTCACGATCTCCATT
>JALRIY010000327.1 GCA_023255285.1 Algoriphagus sp. | reverse complement strand
TGGCAATGGGATTCATCATCAAGATGGTGCTGTCTCCGAATACTGGAATCGAAAGTACCCAACCACTGAGCATCAAAGACAGGTTAATGGATTTTTCTCCTACCCAAGACAAAACCTTCTCTGCAAGGACCATGGCACCTCCGGTTTTTTCAAGAAAAGTTCCAAGAATCACTCCTAGCAAAATCAATAGGCCGACACTGCCCATGACCCCGCCAAATCCCTCTGTAATGGACTGAAGAATCAGTTTAAGATCCATGCCAACCAACAGCCCATAGCCTATAGCTCCACCAAATAGGGAGAGAAAAGGATGGATCTCGTAGCGAATGATTGCCAATAAGATCAAAGCCAATACCAAAATAAGAATAACTAGCGTGAGCATTTGGGGCTTTTTTTAGACGGAAAAGTATTTTTTAAAACAAGCTATATTCACAATGATTGAAAATTAGGGAAAAATGCAGAAAACCAAACGATTTCCTTGATTTATAGGATGGATGGTTATTGATACACCCTTTAAAAATTTGAGGCTTGAGGTTTCTAAGAAAAAATTCTAAAAGTAAGTGCTGTAATGGTTAAGGACAAATTACCCTAAGGCCCGGAAAATTAAAAATTCATGATTATCCGTAATTATGCACGTATTCCTACCGGAGTACTAAAAGCTGCAAATCGTCCATAGGCGACGGCCCAAAGACCAAAGCTCCACTAACTGAACTACTTACCTTATTTCATTCTGTTATTGGTGAAAAAGTGGCTAATCAGATTAAATGTTTTCAAAAAAAATAGCTTTTCATTCTATTTTCTCCATATTTCCAAAGTTGATTTTTGGATTGTAGAGGCACGCCCAAGGAGTGCCTTATTTTTTTCGTTGAAATCAAGAGGATTGATTCGTTTAAATCGTAAACCGACAGAAAAGACATCCGGATTTTATTTCCTTAGGTAAAAGTACAATTTTCAGTTATTTTCATTTGCTAGAACAAAATATGGTTCATTAAAGCATTGTAAATGATCTTTTCAAAAAGCCCTACTAATGCGTAATTTAATCTTGCTTTTATTCTTCTCCCTTTTGGTATTCACGGCTTGTCAGCCAAATAAAAATTCAAAGGGGCAATTTGTGATTTTACCAAGTCCGACAACATTCACTATCAGTGGAGAGTCAAAATTGAAAGGGTCAGATTTGGAGTCTAACCTTCAAAGTGCCAAAAACCATTTTATATCGGGGCAACTCCTGTCTGAATTTCAGGATGAGATTTTCACCTTTGTGCTCGATTCTAGTATGCAGCTTCCAGATGAAGGCTATTCCCTTTCAGTTGCGGCACAAAAAATAAAAATTAAAGCATCAACAAATACTGGATTTTGGTATGGACTGATGACTTTGGATCAGCTGCTTCAAGATGCCAAGGATCAAAATACTTTCCTCCCCCTTTGTAGTATTGATGATGCCCCCGCCCTGACTTACCGGGCAGTTCATCTGGATGTGAAGCACCATTTGGAGAAAAAAGAATACTACTTTGAACTAATGGATCGCTTTGCAGCACAAAAGATCAATGCAGTAATCGTGGAAATCGAAGATAAACTGAAATATAAACTTCAGCCAAAAGTTGGGGCATCGGATGCTTTTTCAATTGAAGACTGGAAAGCGATCAGTGACTATGCCATGAAGCGAAATATCCGGATTAGTCCATTGGTTCAAGGCCTGGGGCATGCTTCATTTATACTGAAGCACAAGGAGTATGAATCTTTGCGTGATGATCCGAAAAGCGATTGGGCTTTTAACCCACTAAATGAGGAAACCTATAAAGTTCAGTTTGACCTCTATGAAGATGCACTTCGGG
>JALRIY010000326.1 GCA_023255285.1 Algoriphagus sp. | reverse complement strand
CCCTACTTGTGCATAGATTCCTTGCCGAAGGCCTAGTTCAGCAGTCAATTTTTCCGAAAACTCCTGCGTGACCCCAATAAAGGCATTGCCTAGCAGTCCTTGCACACCCTGTGTTTGCCTGCGAATGATGGGATTGTTTGGTGCAGGTTTCAAATCCGTAGGAGCAAAATGATATACTTGACCATGCATCCCCCAAAATACCGAACGCTTAGAAGTAAGTATACGTGTCCAAATAGCCTTGACACCAGATTCAGAAAGGGAATTGGTCCAGTCGAAGCCATTTTCCAAATTGTCAAACTTTACCTGGTAATTGTAGCGGGAATGATATCCCTGCAAGTCAAAAAAGGAACTATCAGAATTCACTCGATTCCAGTTGACAGCAGAAACCCAGTTTTCCCAACCCAAAGCAAACTGGCCATCTAAACCAAGTAAATCACTACCCTGGTAGCTACTTACTGAGAGTTTGTCTTTATCAGTTAAAGAAAATGCCGCTTTCCCATTCAAATCATAAAAATTGAGTTGGTTATTTTTAAGGTCTGGATTGGAAGAAAGTTTCAAAAATAAGTCTGCATACGTGCGCCTTCCACTGAGGAGGAAGCTAGATTTTTCTCCAAATAACGGGCCTTGAAAGGTAATTCGAGAGGAAATGGTACCCATTCCTCCTTCGCCTCGAAACCGATCACTTTCCCCTTCACGCAGGGTTACATCGATTAACGCAGAAGCACGTCCCCCAAAGCTGGCAGGCATATTCCCTTTATAAAGGTCTACTTTTTTTAGACCATCAGGATTAAAAACTGAAAAAATTCCGAAGAAGTGAGACGCGTTGTATACAGGTGCTCCGTCTACCTGCACTAAATTTTGATCTGCTGATCCCCCTCGAACAAAAAGCCCTGCGGTACCTTCTCCTGCAGACTTAACTCCTGGCAATAACTGAAGGCTACGCAGGAGGTCCACTTCGCCAAATAATGCTGGCAAAGATTGAAGCGCTTCTATGGACAAGGTAGACTTGCCCATCTCCATATTTTTGACTTGCTCATCTCCTTTCCGATCCTGAATCAAAATTTCCTCCAAAGAAAAATCTTCCGCCTTCAAGTAAAATCGTTGTACTTTATCCAAGTCACGGACTTGAATTGTACGAACTGATTTTTCATAACCTAGGTAGGTTACAGTAATTTTTGCAGGCAATACAGGTACAGGAAGGCTAAAAATACCATCCAAATCCGAAACAGTTCCTTGCTGGGATTGACCTTCCCAATACACCGAAGCACCTACCAAAGGCTGTAGGTCAGCAGCATCCAAAATCTGTCCCTGGACAGACTTATTTTCTTGAGAAAATACCTGGAATCCAATTGATATCAGTAAAAAAAAAGGGAGGGACTTAAAAAAAGACATTTGCGAAGTGCATTGTGGACCACCCTATCCGAACGAGGACGAGAAATTAATGTTTGTTAATTCTTTAAATTCTTTTTGAAAGGCAAAAACTCCTTCACCAATTTTAGCTTTCAAAGTTAGCTTTATTTCCTAATTTCAGGCCATGATTTGGGCATACCCTGACATCAAACTAACGCTGCTCCTTGCTGGGATTTTTATCCTGCTGTATATGCTCTACCTGAGTCGCTTCTGGGCAATCAACCGCAAGTTGAAGGTAGAAAAACAGCGCTTATTCACTAAGCTAACTATCCGTACCCTTTATTTTATCCTCCTACTCATTGCCTTTGCAGGTCCTTCGATTGGTGATTCATTCAAAGAAGTGAAGGAAGAGGGAAAAGATATTTTTATCGCAGTGGACCTTTCTCAGTCCATGGTAGCTACCGATATTGCTCCCAATCG
>JALRIY010000325.1 GCA_023255285.1 Algoriphagus sp. | reverse complement strand
GCCAAAAGCATCAGCTCTGATATTTTTTCACTTACCTCACTGCTAGCAAAGGCCTTATTTTCCTTGTTTTAATAGACCTATTTAATAGTAGGTATTGAGCCAATTTATGGCAGGCTCTTTTTTTTAGTAGGCGCCCCAAAACTGAAACCTTTGCTTGTTTTGGCTGCGTAAAGAGGTAAAAAAAATAAGCATGAAAAAACTACTCTTGACCCTGCTGGTCTGTGGGTTCTTTGGCGGATCCATGACCTTTGCTCAACAAAAAAATGAAACGTTATTGGGGGAATTATCTTTTTCGGGAATGGGATCAATGATTGAACCCGGAATGCAATTCACCCAGGTTGCCGGAAAAAAGGCAGTATTTCTCAATTTGCGAGGAGGTGTCAGCTTCAATGATAAATGGACTGTTGGTGGATTTTACGGCCATTTACTCGCAGATATCCAGCCAAAAGGGAATTTGCCCTTAGTAGATTCCTATCAAGCTGGTGGATTTATTGAGTACAGTCCCTGGAGTTCTTCCCTAGTACACCTAAGTTTTCCCTTGGCGTTGGGGATGATGGAAATTGATACCTACTCGCTGACTGGACCCTATGATTCCCTAGAAACCCATTCCTTACTTATTGAGCCGAGAGCATTGGCAGAGGTAAATCTACACCGCTATGTCCGACTAAATGCCGGTGTAGGCTACCGAATCATGGGGAGTCCTTTTAAAGAAGTTGTAGCTGTTCCTGAGGCAGGCAATGCGCTTACGTTTCAAGTTGGACTCAAATTCGGCCTGTTTAATGGTCTAAATCAATAAGCTTGCTGTTCCCCTTAAATAACTGTATTGATTATATTTTACCTGAGCTGGAACACTTTTTCCAGCTCATTTTTTATTTTATGCAGCATGTATTTTGTCATGAATATAGTGTACAGAATTTTCAATTGCCCTTGGTTAATTTGATTCCTTGAAAAATTTTGTTTAGCCTTGTGCCAATTACCCTGTCTAGGGTGATATCTTATTTTAAGTAGCCTTCACCCAGCAATTACTACATTTATTTATCCTCTTTCCCCCTTTGACTCTTTCATGGCATTACAAGAAGAATTAGAATCCCAAGGCAATTGGCTATTTCGCTACCGCAGCTTCCTACCTATTGCAATCGTTGTTGTTGGATGGGCAATGTACCTAAGGCGCGAACTTTATCCGGAAGAATTTCCACTTTTCCTACCGGAGTACGAGCACCTTTACTTGGCAGTCGCCATGGCGGTTGGACTGCTAGGCTTGGCTGTTCGGGTATACACGGTAGGCTTTTCTCCACGAAATACCTCTGGTAGAAATACTAAGGAGGGTCAGGTAGCAGATACACTTAACCAAACGGGCATCTACTCCACAGTCAGACATCCCCTATACGTAGGCAACTTCCTGATGTGGTTGGGTCCTGCCCTAGTCACGGCCAACGGCTGGTTTATTGTGGCCTTCTGCTTCCTGTACTGGGTGTACTACGAACGGATTATGTTTGCCGAGGAGCAGTTTCTCCGCAAAAAATTTGGAGAGGTCTACTTGACATGGAGCTACCGTGTGCCCGCCTTCCTACCTAATTTCAGCAATTTCGTTCCGTCAACTATATCCTTCAGCTGGAAAAAAGTACTTAAAAAGGAAAAAAATGGACTTGCTGCCCTGTTTTTAATTTTTTGCTTGTTTGATGCTTCTGTGCTAATTTTTAGACCAGAGCATCAACCTAACCTGTTGTTGATCGGGTTGTGCCTCGGTACAGGGGTACTTTATTTGGTGCTGAAGGTCTTGAAAAATTCTCAGCTGCTCGTTGAGAAGGATCGATGATTGGGAGGAGTTTAGTTAGTGATTCAAAAAAATG
>JALRIY010000324.1 GCA_023255285.1 Algoriphagus sp. | reverse complement strand
CCTGTAATCGGTCCAAGCCCCACGGCCACGGCCATGTTGACCAAGGCCTGAATGACCAAGGCAAAGCTTAAACCGGCAGAAAGTAGTCCACCAAAAGCCTTGTTGGAATTGGCTACAATCCGCATCCCGCGATAGAGCAATGCCAAATACAGGAAGAGTACAGATACGCCTCCTACCATGCCATATTCTTCAATAATTATGGCATAGATAAAATCAGAATAAGGGTGAGGAAGGGTATTTCGTTGCTCACTATTTCCAGGACCTTTCCCTGTAATTCCTCCAGTGGCAATGGCGATGTAGGATTGTTCTGCTTGAAAAGGTACCTTACTATCGTCATTTTTAGAGGCCATAAAAGTCTCTATTCGAGTAAAAAATGTACCTCTGCGTTGTCCAGTCATCATGGCGATAGATAAACCAATCAAACCCACCGTCACCACAAGCGCAAGTTGCTTGAGAGGTACCCGACCAATAAACATGATTAACAAGCACGTAATCAGCAACAAGATCGCAGTAGACATATTGGCCATACCAATCAAGGCACAAATTATCCCAATAGAAATCGTGATGGGGAGGAGGGTGCGGGTCACATCCTGAATGTTATTCTGACGCTTGGCTAGCATCGCCGCCAAGGCGGCAATCAAGGAAAGCTTAGCCAAATCAGAGGGCTGGAATGCTTGATTAATAACGGGAATCATCAACCAGCGATTGGCTTCATTGATATTAGATCCAAAGAGATAGGTCACCACCAGCAAGGGGATGGATAGAAACATAAATAGCCGTGCATAAAGGGCATACTTGCGGTAGGGCATTTTATGAGCTAGCCACATGACCACCAAGGAAGCAATCACGAGCGTGGAATGACGAAGGAGGTATTGCTCAGTATTCACTTCTTTGGCCTTGTACACGAGGGTACCCGTGGCAGAATACACTACCAGAATACTGAACATAGAAAGTAAAATCACGATCGCCCAAATGATCGGATCTCCTTTAAAGTGTTCATCTATCCATGCTTTTACCTGATTCATGCGCTTTGCTTTTGGGGTAATCCGGTTACGGCTACTTTAAACTGTTCTCCTCGATCTTCGTAATTTTTGAAGAGATCGAAACTTGCACAGGCTGGAGATAAAAGAACCACCTCTTGCACTACGGCTATTTCCTGTGCCCATGTAACTGCTTCATGCAAATCTTGGGTCTCTAATATCTGACCTATATGGGGTCCAAATACGGTTTTCAACTTTTCGTTGTCTTTACCTAAACAAATCAACGTCTTTACTTTTCCTCCTTTAACTAATGGAATCAAAATGGTGTAATCATTGCCCTTATCCACACCTCCAGCAATCCAAACAATTGGCTCTTGGAAGCTGCCTAATGCATAAAAGGTGGCTTCCACATTGGTTCCTTTGCTATCATTGATATAACGTACACCATCCAAAACACGAACCTCCTCCATACGGTGGGCTGCATTTTTAAAAGATTGGTAGCCGCTGAGTAACTGATTATCAGATAATCCCGCCAGGAGAGCAGCCACTCCAGCACCTAGAGCATTAAGTAGGTTGTGTTTTCCTTGAATCGTCAAAGCAGCCACAGGAATAGTTACCTGAGTGCCGGCTACTTGGAATACCAACAAATTACCGTCACTAAATCCACCTTGGCTAGGGGTTTTCGCCAATGAAATCTCATACCTTGACGCCTGAATAGGCGATCGGTCTAGCCCAGTTTTGGAAAAAGCATCTTCCAAGTTGAAAATTGCGACATCTTCCTGATTCATGTTTTTGAACAAGGCCATCTTGGAATCGATGTAGCGCTCCATTTGGTAGCCGTAGCGATCCAAGTGATCTGGAGTAATGTTAGTC
>JALRIY010000323.1 GCA_023255285.1 Algoriphagus sp. | reverse complement strand
TGATCTAATACCTGCTGTCTTTTGTATTCTTTTTGAAGCTCGTAGTTGATGTGCTGCCACTTGCAGCCACCACAGGTCCCAAAGTGAGCACAAAAAGGGGCGATCCGTTCCTTGGAGTAGGTGTGAAAATAAACAGCTTCCCCTTCCATAAAGGAACTTTTTCCTTTTGTAATCCGCACATCAACCACATCCCCTGGAGCGACATTAGATACAAATACTACTTTGCCTTCGTGGTATCCTAAGCATTTACCTTCGGTAGCAATACGTTCAATGGTCAACTGGGTAATGACCTTATGTTTCATTTTTCGGGACATGGCTGTAAAATTAGGAAAAACACAGGGATTTGGACTAGACTTGTCCCAGCTAGGCCGCTACTTTTCTCAATACTTTACTAACCCTCCTTCTTTCTTGTCAATTTTCTATCTTTAGGAGCAAATGTTGGATATGAATTTTAAGAATAAAGTTGTGGTCATTACTGGAGCTACCTCTGGAATAGGTGAAGCTTGCGCAATGGTATTTGGGAATGCAGGTGCCAAATTAGTAATTACGGGTAGGAATGCGCAGAAATTAGAGGAAACTACGGCCAAGCTTCTAGCAATGCAGTTCACTGTTCTCCCCATCCTTGCTGATGCCGGGTCAGAGCCTGATAACAAACGCATGGCCGAAGAAGCCCTCGCTCGATTTGGACAAATTGATCTACTGATAAACAATGCAGGCATTTCCATGCGAGCCTTATTTCAGGACATGGATTTGGATGTATTTCGCAAAGTGATGGATACCAATTTCTGGGGAACAGTCTATGCTACAAAATATTGCTTACCCGCTATTCTGGAGAGCAAGGGTTCCATTATCGGAATTTCCTCGATCAATGGTTACCGAGGAACACCCGCCCGCACAGCCTACACGGCTAGTAAGTATGCAATGAATGGTTTTTTTGAGTCCTTGCGTACCGAGGTAATGAAAAAAGGGGTACATGTTTTGGTGGTAGCTCCAGGCTTTACTGCCTCCAACATTCGCAATTCTGCATTGACTGCGGATGGAAGCTCTCAAGGAGAATCCCCACGCGATGAATCTAAAATGATGACTTCTGAAGAAGTTGCTGCTCGTATTCTGAAGGCAACAGTGGGTAGAAAAAGGGATTTGGTATTGACTACACAAGGAAAGATGGCCGTGTTTTTAAACAAATGGATTCCAGGAATTCTGGATGGAATCGTATACAATCAGATGGCCAGGGAGAAAGACTCTCCATTTAATTAATTCCAAGTAGTAGTCATCAATTGTAGCCGACTAGTCGGTAGACGACTAGACCAATCCATTCTTTCACCAACAATTGCCAACTGGATATCGCCCCTGGACCTGGATAAAGGATCGATGGGAGGTCGTACTTCACATCGTGACTGTAATAATCGACCGGAAAGGGGATGGTTTTAAGCCCTACTTTGTCAAAGCATTTTTTCGATCGAGGCATGTGAAATGCTGAAGTAATCAACACAAACTCTTGCTCGGTTGCTATTCCATTTTTCTCCAGAAATTCTTTTGTAAAAAGTGCATTTTCTCGGGTATTCACACTGTTCTCTTCAATCAGAATATCTGCTTCCGGCATGCCGGTCATGATCAAAAAGCGCTTGAGCAATGCTGCCTCGCTGCTGGTATTTGTTGGATTCAAGCCCTGTCCTCCGGTAATGAGGATTTTCTTGATCTTGCCCATGCGGTAAAGCTGTAAGGCCTGTGTGATGCGATCCGCCCCTCTTCCGAAGAAAGTCCGATCGGAAGTGGTTTTGTTCAAATTGGTGACCCCTGTCAAAACAATGCCGATTTCAGAGGGAGGAATTTCGTCAAAGGATTTGTAAGGAGG
>JALRIY010000322.1 GCA_023255285.1 Algoriphagus sp. | reverse complement strand
TCGTAGTTCAGCCAATTACTTTTTTGTAAAGATTTGACCATACTGTTTGCAGTAGGCAAGCTTACTTCTAGGCGTGAGGCTAATTCAGAAAGCGTGGTTTCTCCTTGGCTGTTTGCTAAGTTAAAAAGTGCCTTAAGGTAATTTTCTTCGGTCGTAGAAGCCATGGATTAATGAATTGATTCAAAATTAGAAAAGACTTTTTGCAAAACAAATTTGTTAGAATAGTCTAACTTTATAATTTTGCATTACTAACTTTAGCTAGTATGAGGTCTACTTCTCCATCAAAGTTTTTTTCCATTGCTTTTCAAGAACGTTCTGTCCTGGATATTTCTTTTCTGGTGAAAAGTAAAATTGTTCTTCGGGGTTTATTTCTGCTTTTTTTTAGCTGCCCCTTCCTATCAGTGGCCGCGCAGGAATTCACCATCAAAGGAAGCGTTAGCTCTTCGAATGGGGAGGCATTGGAATTTGCAACTGTCCTTGCCAAAGACCTTGGACAAGGTACCCAAACAGACAGTTTGGGCAAATTTATACTGCGCATACCGGGTACATCTAGAGTACAATTCACTGTTTCGCTGCTTGGGTACACCAGTGCTCAACAGTGGGTTGAGGCAACTCAAACCACCGTCAATTTTGTTCTTGAGCCCATGGAAACTGGGCTGGATGAAGTGGTTATCACAGGCACTATGCAGGAGGTAACACGTTCCAATAGCCCTGTTCCTGTAGAAGTGTACCGAAGTTCTTTTTTTAAGTCCAACCCTGCACCTTCCTTATTTGAATCTTTTCAGCAAATCAATGGCGTAAGGCCACAGATCAATTGTTCCATCTGCAACACAGGAGACATTCAAATAAATGGCCTTCCTGGGCCCTATACCATGGTCCTAATCGATGGAATGCCATTGGTGAGTGGTCTTGGGACGGTTTATGGCTTGTCTGGCATACCCCAAGCGCTTATTGATCGAATTGAAGTGGTGAAGGGCCCTGCATCCACTTTGTACGGCTCAGAGGCTGTGGCTGGCTTGATTAATATCATCACCAAAAGACCAGAGGCTGTCCCTTTGGTTTCCTTGGATGTTTTCCGCTCCAGCTGGGCAGAAACATCCGTAGACCTGGCCCTTAAATCTTCCTTTGGCAAGCGTGTTCAGTCGCTTACCGGTGTAAATGCTTTTTTCTATGACCGTCCCATTGACAATAATGGGGACGGCATGACGGACTTGACTCTGCAGAAAAGAATCTCCTTATTTCAAAAAATCGACATCCAACAAATGGAGGGTAAATATCTTTCCCTTGCAGGCAGGTTTGTGGCTGAGGATCGCTGGGGTGGACAGATGAACTGGACCACAAAAGACCGAGGTGGGGATCAGGTGTACGGGGAAAGTATCCAGACAAAGCGCTGGGAATTTTTTGGTAGCTATGCGCTTCCTGTCAAAGAGGACTTCAAGTTGCAGGTATCCGCCAATGGGCATCGGCAAGACTCGTACTACGGAACTACCTTTTATGGTGCCGACCAAAAAATTGGCTTTGCGCAGCTTACTTGGAAAAAGACACTCGGAATAAATCAACTCCTTGCTGGTGCCGCTTACCGCATGACCAGGTACGACGACAATACGCCTGCCACAGCTCAAGGAGAAAGTGGTGCGACCGCTCCTGCACTTACCCAGCTACCCGGGCTATTTATGCAAAATGAACTTCAGTTGACTGACCGGCAGCGCATCCTTTTGGGTCTGCGTTTTGACCATAGCAACCAGCATGGAGCGATCTGGTCTCCGAGAATCAATTACCTTCTGAGCAACGAAGATAAGTCCCTGATTTGGCGCACGTCGCTAGGCAATGGCTTTCGCGTTGCCAATGTATTCACCGAAGACCATGCGGCCTTGACTGGA
>JALRIY010000321.1 GCA_023255285.1 Algoriphagus sp. | reverse complement strand
AGTCACCAACTTTGCATAAGCATCCTTCAATGCCGGATCTGCTTTTGGATCGTGTAATTTGGTCAGTGCATAGTGTTGGATGGTCAGTAAGGGAAGCACAATTCTTTCTCTAAGGACAATCGATTGTTTCCCCAATGGATCTTTTTCCATCAAGCTCGTTTCTTGGGTCAGTTCTAGGTAGAGGCGTTTGGTAAGATCAAATTCTTCTTGAATCAGTTGCCTAAATCCACTGTAGACAGGATCTTTTGAGATGTATCGCGTAATCGAAAAATTAGACTTCACCATACTCATACTGCTATTGTCTACCAAAGTTCGAAAGAAGGCATTGGTTTGATATAAGGCGACTACCTCGTCCCAAAGTCCTCGCTCCTTTAACGTGGACAAGGCAGTTCCAAAACCAAAAAATCCAGGTACATTTTGCTTGAGCTGGCTCCAGCTTCCAACAAAAGGAATGGCTCGGAGGTCTGAAAATCTAAGCTCACTTACCCCACCTCTTTTAGTTGGTCTACTTCCAATATTACTTTTTCCATAATAGTTGAGTGGACTAAACCTTTGCAAGTAAGGCAAAAACTGAGGGTGATTTTTTAACTTTTGATAGGTCTCGTAACTAATTTGGCTCAATTCATCGAGAATTTCTCGATTTCTATCGCTGAGAGGTGTACGCGTACTTGCAAAAATTTCATTGCTAATCCCTGCGGTAAGGAGTTGCTCCACATTAAATTCCGCTGACTGTACGGTGCCAAAATTAGAGGTAATGGTTTGGCCTTGAATCGTTAATTGAATTTCTTCCTTTTCAATTGTATCGCCAAGGGACTCGTAGAATTGATGGGTTTTGCCCCCTCCTCGGGATGGAGGACCTCCACGACCATCAAAAAATAAAACCTCTACCCCATTCTTCCTCGAAAGAGATGTAAGGCGTTCTTTTGCTTTATAAATACTCCAATTGGCTTGCAGGTACCCTCCATCTTTAGTACCATCACTAAACCCAAGCATGATGGTTTGCTTTAATTGGCGCAGTTCCAAATGCCCTCGATAGGACGAACTGCTGTAAAGGACTTGCATGATTTCTTCAGCATTTTCCAAATCGGTAATCGTTTCAAACAAGGGGATTATATCTATTGTGGAAAGCGACCGTTCCCAACCACATAACCTGAACAAAGTCATTAACTCCACCACATGCAGTGCAGATTGCGCATTGCTAATGATGTAGCGATGACAGGCAGCCAACCCATTGAGATCCTGCACCTTCTTTATCGCATAAAAAGTCTCAATCGTGTCCCTTGTAAGCGGCTCTGAAAAATCAGAAGGATCTAAATTCCCTTCAAGCGTCTCCAAAAGCGCAATTTGTTCACTTACACTAAGTTTTGAATAGTTGGAAGGAAAAAGTCCTGTTCCTGTTTTTTTTCTAAGAGTGAGATGGATATCTTCCAAAACTTGGTGGTGAATCCTACTATCTTGACGAATATCCAAGAAGGCAAAATGAGTTCCAAACAACCTCACTTTATGGATAAAACTTTCGAGGGCCGGCAAGTAAAGTGAATAATTGGACGCTTGGACTTTCTGCCTTATTTGTTCAAGTTGCTCAAGTATTTCAACCGATGCTATCGGTGCGGCCTGATCAGGCCGAAATATATTTTCAAATAATTTTGCTTCCAATTCATTCACCAAAACATCCACTTCAGGGAAAGTCAACTTTCGTTTTAGCTTTCGGACATCGCGGTAGTAGCAAGTGATAATACTTGTTCGTAGCGATTTGGCCACAAATAGAGTTGTTTCAGCGTTGACAAATGGATTGCCATCTCGATCTCCCCCTGGCCAAAATCCCAACTCAATAAAATTATTAGCTCCTTGGTAGGATCCATCAAAAACTTCGGTAACCATTTTAGAGTAAATCGCTCCAATAGATTGG
>JALRIY010000320.1 GCA_023255285.1 Algoriphagus sp. | reverse complement strand
ATTCAAAATTGCAACGGATCCATTCGTAGGTCGTTTGTGTTTTGTAAGAGCCTATTCTGGGGTTTTGGAATCTGGATCATATGTATTCAATAGCCGTTCAGGCAATAAGGAGCGTATCTCTCGTGTATTCCAAATGCACGCCAACAAGCAGAACCAAATCGAACGATTGGTAGCCGGTGATATCGGAGCTGTCGTTGGATTTAAGGATATCAAAACGGGTGACACCCTTTGCGACGAAAAGCGAAAAGTAGTGTTGGAGTCCATGGTATTCCCGGAGCCAGTAATTGGCTATGCGATCGAACCTAAAACTCAGGCAGATGTTGATAAGCTAGGAATGGCAATAGCCAAGCTAGTAGAAGAAGATCCTACGCTTCAAGTAAATACGGATCATGAAACTGGTCAAACCATCCTTCGTGGAATGGGAGAACTTCACCTAGAGATCATTATCGATCGTATGAAGCGCGAGTTCAAGGTAGAAATCAACCAAGGTGCTCCTCAGGTAGCTTACAAAGAAGCGCTTTTTGCTTCTGTAGAGCACAAAGAGGTATACAAAAAGCAAACTGGTGGTAAAGGTAAATTTGCAGATATCGTATTCGAATTGGGGCCTAAGGATGCAGATCCAGAAACCAACGAAATTAAAGCAGGTTTGGATTTTGTGAATGGTATTGTAGGGGGTGTAATTCCAAAAGAGTTTATCCAGCCGATCCAGAAAGGTTTCCAGGAAGCCATGAAGAATGGTCCTTTGGCTGGTTATCCAATCGAATCCATGAAAGTTCGCTTGTTCCACGGTTCCTACCACGATGTCGATTCGGATGCATTGTCTTTCGAATTGGCTGCTCGAATTGGATTCAAGGAAGCTGCGAAAAAGTGTAAGCCACAGTTGCTCGAGCCAATCATGTCGGTAGACGTAATTACTCCTGACGAATATACAGGACCAATCACGGGTGACTTGAACAGAAGAAGAGGAATGATGAAAGGGATGGATACCAAGGGTAACTCTACGGTGGTTAAGGCCAACGTTCCTTTATCTGAATTGTTCGGCTACGTTACTGATTTGAGAACAATCACTTCAGGTAGAGCAACGGCATCCTTGACCTTCTCTCACTACGAGCCTGTTCCAAACAACGTTGCAGAAGCGGTAATTGCTAAAGTAAAGGGTGATAAAGCCTAATTGATAAGAAAATGAATCAGAAAATAAGAATAAAATTGAAATCCTACGATCACAGCCTGGTGGACAAGTCATCAGAGAAGATCGTGAAGGCAGTAAAAGCAACAGGTGCTGTAGTAGTAGGCCCTATTCCTTTGCCAACCAAGAAAGAAAAGTTTACGGTATTGAAGTCCCCACACGTAAACAAGAAAGCAAGAGATCAGTACCAGCTTTGTACGTACAAGCGTCTGGTTGATATCTACTCTAACTCTTCCAAAACGGTGGATGCGTTGATGAAAATCGAGCTTCCAAGCGGAGTAGATGTAGAAATCAAGGTCTGAGGATCTTAGCTTAGAATACAAAGGCCCTGCAATGTGCGGGGCTTTTTTTTTGGACTGAATGGATTTGGTGGATGAAAGTTCCATCAGTCCCCACTTTTTTTTGTAATTAATTGAAAATAGTAGAGTTGGGATTTGCTGCCAAATATTATTTCAGTAACTTTGCAGTCCTTAAAAAGGGCCCAAGTGTACATGCCTTGGGTAGTTATCAAAATATCTTTATAAAGATGTCTGGTATTATAGGTAAAAAAGTAGGTATGACTAGCATCTTTAGTGCCGATGGACGTAATGTCGCATGCACGCTTATAGAAGCTGGTCCTTGCGTAGTGACGCAAGTAAAAAACGTTGAAACAGACGGGTACAACGCAGTGCAGTTGGGATTCGGTGAGCGCAAGGAGAAGAATACTCCTAAGCCACTAATCGGCCAT
>JALRIY010000031.1 GCA_023255285.1 Algoriphagus sp. | reverse complement strand
GGCGCACGTCCAAGTCGAGGTGCTTCCATGAACGGTGGTAATAGGGGCATAGCCCAAAGTATTGGCAACCCTAGCACTGCACGTGCTCAAGCAAGAGAAACCGTAGCCAATTCAAGGGGAGCTTCTCCAAGGAGATTAGGAGCTTCCGAGTCTTCTCGAACTGCAAGCCGTGATTTTAGCAACTCTCAAAACGATTACTATTCTTCAGGTAGAAGCCGCATGGCAACTTCTCAAAGAAATGTGAATTCGCCTGCATCAGCGCGTAGTGCTATCACGCCAAATAGAACCACATCCCAAAGTGCTACCCGTAATTCTTCTGCTACTATTTCTGGTAGAGGATATACTGCAAGCCCATCTCGAAGTGCTTATTCCTCAGGAGGAGCAATGTCAAGACCAACTTCTACTAGTCCATCTTACAATAGATCTTCTAGTGTTAATACAGGTTCACGATTCTCCACTTCAGGAAGAAGTTCAAGCTCAGCATTCTCTAGCGGTGGTTCAACTAGATCTAGTTCTTCAAGTTTTAGCGCTCCTAGTAGGAGTAGCTCAGGAGCTGGAGCAAGCACATCAAGAAGCTCAAGTGGGTCCTCAGGAAGCACTAGCTCAGGAGGATCCAGAGGAAGGGGGAATTAATTCCCCCCTTTTTTTTGGTGAAAATTATCCGAAAACCTTTCCTTTTTCGTTATTAATCCAACTTAACTATATAGTTGATGCGATTATTCATTTCAATTTTCTACTTGAGCATATTTACGTCTACTTCTGTACTAGCACAAAGTGGATACTTCGAAGATGCTTTACGCTTTAGTAAAACCATCCCTACAGGGACTACCAGAATTGTAGGGATTGGTGGAACCCAATGGTCTCTTGGAGGAGATATTTCTAATATCGCTGGAAATCCAGCAGGGCTTGGATTTTATAGAAGCTCAGAAGCAAGTTTGAGTTTGGGTTATGAGCTCTGGTCTTCTGATGCATCTTACTTAAATCAGTCTAAATCCTATGAAAACAGCGATTTCTCACTTCCAAATTTTGGTTTTGTAGGTGCAAACCCAAAGAGTGTTCTTGAAAAAGGTGCCTTCAAAGGCGGGGCATGGGGTTTTAGTGTGCAGCGAATCGCAAATTTTTCAAATCAATTTGGGTATTACTCAGATTTTTTAGGGGAAAGTTCAATCCTTGATTTTTACCTGGATGATTCTTTTGGGATTCCTGAAAGCCAAATTGAAGATCGTGGATTAACTGGGTTAGCCTACCAAACCTACCAAATCAATCCTGTTCTTTTTGATGCAGATGGTACCCCTATTGCCAACCCTAGAAATTACGATTCTTTTATTTTAGGACTCCCATTTCAAGATGAAACTATCACTCAGGAAGGAAGTGCAAGTCAAATTAGCTTTGGATATGGGGCCAACTTCAACCATAAACTATTTGTTGGAGGAAGTTTAGGCATTCGGTCCGTAGACTTTTCTTCCATCAAGGTTTACAACGAAGAGTTTACAGATGAGCCCCTGCTGAGTTCCTCCCTCCGCGAGAGTCTCTTTATAAATGGTACTGGGGTAAACTTAAATCTTGGACTTATATACAAGCCAATTGATTATTTTAATCTAGGATTTGTGCTCCAAACACCTACTTGGTTTGCATTGAATGAGGAATATGAGGCAAGTATGACGGCAGAATATGACAACTATTATTTTGAGCCTGAGGATGTAATCTTAGGTACCCAAACTGCCCTCTCAGACCTGTTTTTAAGTAATTTCGGCCTCCGAACCCCTCTAAAAGTTGGAGGTGGTGCTACCTTCTTTTTTGGAAAACATGGTTTTATATCAGCAGATGTCGATTGGGTAGACTATAGTGGAGCGCGAATTAGTTCCAAAGATTTTGATGTAGATCCTGACAACTTCGTAATTCAAGATATTTATACAAGCACAATAAATTACCGATTGGGTGGAGAAGGTAGAATCAAAAATTGGAGAGTGCGAGCTGGATATGCCCATATGGGAGATCCCTTTCTTTCAAACACTGGGCTTGACCAGAGTTCCCAACAACTTTCGGCAGGATTTGGAGGACAGTTTAAAGCTTTACGCGTAGATTTTTCCTTAGTAAGCCGTAGCTTCACTACTGTTTATAGAAGCTATCAGGTACTGGACTCCAATGGGCTCAATTATGGCCCATTAACAGAAATCAAAAACTCAATTACGTCCGCACAAGTTACAGTAGGAGTTAACTTTTGAGTTTGGATATCAACTCAACCAATAAAAGCTCAGCTGAAAAATCTTCACCGCTAAGCTTAATTTTTGCTTGGTTGTAGAAATATTCGCGAGAAACCCACAAAGATTTGAGCTTTAAGGTGATCTCTCCCTGGTCCAAGCCTTGAAACAAAGGCCTCTGGTGGGCCTTTGACGATTGTAAGCGACTTACTATCGACTCCAACGGGACATCTAAATAAACAGAAATCGAGTTGGAATTAATGAAGTCCATGTTGTCATTGAAACTGGGAGTTCCACCCCCAGATGCCAAAATAAAGGAATCACTCTGTAGTAAGGTTTCGTGCAGTACTGAGGACTCCCAATCTCGGAAAGTCCCCTCCCCATGGATTGAAAAAATTTCAGAAATTTTAAGTTGGTACCGGTCTTCAATCAATTGATCGAGGTCTAAAAACCTAAATCCCAATTCTTTAGCAAGCTGCTTACCAAAGGTGCTTTTACCCGATCCAGGCAATCCCACGAGTACAACTTTTAATTGTTTATTCATCAAAATAATTCAAGGACCTCTAATGCCTCTGGGGTATTGTTGTGGTGGTATTTTTGAACAACCACACCATCCTTCAAAATCATGATTCCAGGATTGGCACGCATGATGGTTTTCACAACTGTTGCATCTGCTTGTAAGCCTTGAATTTTCCAACCATACTTGGCTATGATGGCATCTATCTCCTCTTGGGTGGCCGCAGCCATAAAGACCAAATCAACAGGTGCCTTTTCAAGTGCAGTAAATAGCCGGGTAAGTTGATCCAGGTTTTCAATACTCATTTTGGACAAATTGCTACTTAAAAGTATCACCTTATTCCCTTGAAACAAATATTCTGCTTGATCGCCTGTTGGATTCCAGGCAGCAAAATCAGATATTTTTGGCAGTGCCTCGGGATTATTTAAAGTCATCTCCACAAATTCATACCCTTCATCCGTAGGATATTGATCTAAATATACTACCTCCTCTCCTTTCTTCATGACATATGTATACACCATGGGTGCAGAAGGCTGCATATTAACAGGAATATTGACTCCTATTTTGTAAGCACGAAAATCAATAAAAGGAAGGTTTTCAATCGCATAAACTGCCATTCCAAGAGATAGTAGTAGACTAATTACCACCGAATAGCTAGCCCAATTCGGGTTTTTGGTTGAGAGATCCTTCCTAAAATAGAATAAGAAAGAAATGAGGATGAGTAACACAATGTCTTTGAAGAAGGATTCCCAGGGGGTTAATTTAATGGCATCTCCAAAACACCCACAATCAGTCACCTTATTGAAATAGGCAGAGTAAAAAGTTAAAAAGGTGAAAAAGAGAATCATTATAGCCAAAGCCCAAACGGTCTGCTTTAATCGAACGCCAAACAAGAGCATGATCCCCAACACGACTTCGGACACCACTAGAAATACGGATAAGGGAAGTGCAAAGGGTTTTAGCGCGTAGAAAAACGGGGCAATATCATTTGAAAACACATCAAAATATTCCTCCAATTTGATTGCCGTCCCCACTGGGTCGTTGACCTTAATCAAACCAGAAAACACAAATAGCCCTCCAACTAATAGTCTAAGGATCCAAAAAAACACTTGCTTATTCATGATATCCAAGTTTTATAAGACAAAACACCGCATAATTTATCATATCCTGATAATTTGCTTCAATACCTTCGGAAACCAAGGTAGCTCCTTGATTATCCTCTATTTGCTTCACACGAAACAATTTCATGAGCACAATATCGGTCATGGAACTGACGCGCATGTCTCTCCAAGCTTCGCCGTAATCGTGATTTTTATTTTCAAGTAGCGCCTGGGTTGCGGAAGCCCAGTGATCGTAAAGCGGTTCCAATTCATCAAAAGGGATTTCCATCCGCTCATCATCTACTAGAGAAATCTGAATTAAAGCAATCAAGCAATAATTGATGATTCCTACAAATTCATCGACAATAGGGTCATTTACTTTTTGATTCCCCTTCTCTTGAATAGACCTTACTCGCTGGGCTTTGATAAAAATTTGATCTGTCAAAGATGCCAGTCTTAAAATTCTCCAAGCGGTACCGTAATCCAGTGTTTTCTTCCGAAACAGTTCTTTACATCGGGCGATTACTTCCTTATATTCGTTGCTGGTCTGGGTTTCCACACTTACTTTGGTTAAATTTTACTTTTCTACGATGCATTCTGCTACCGAAGATAAATTATTTCCTCAAAAATATACATTTCAAATCAAGGGATGCCTATACACCTTGAAGAAACCTAAAGTTATGGGTATCCTCAATCTCACTCCTGATTCATTTTTTGAGGGAAGTAGAGTAACCACAGAGAAATCCCTACTGGTAGAAGCAGAAAAAAAGATTAGCGAAGGAGCAGATTTTTTAGATTTAGGAGGGTATAGTACAAGGCCTGGGGCAACAGCTATTTCTATTGAAGAAGAAATTGCCAGAGTAATCCCTGCAGTGGCCACAATTAAAAGACACTTTCCTGATATTCTGCTCTCGATAGATACTTTTCGTTCACAAGTAGCCAAAGCAGCCATGGAAGAAGGGGGCGATTTAGTGAATGATATTTCAGCAGGAAATTTAGACCCTGAGATGCTCCCGTTAATTGCCCAACTCGGCGTGCCTTACATTGCCATGCATATGAAAGGGACACCTCAAACCATGCAATCACTATCGGACTATACGGATCTTGTTCCGGAGATTTTAGCTTACTTTTCAAAAAAAGTTGAACAATTCAGAAACTTTGGCATTATAGATGTAATTATTGATCCAGGATTCGGATTTGCAAAGACTATCGCTCAAAATTTTGAGCTATTGAAGGAGTTAAAGTCCCTTTCTCGATTAGGTTTACCAGTACTGGCAGGAGTGTCTAGAAAATCTATGATTTATAAAACCCTGAAAATCAGTGCAAAAGAGGCATTAAATGGCACTACTGCGCTCAATATGTTTGCTTTAATGCAAGGAGCTAATATATTACGTGTTCATGATGTAAAAGAGGCCAAAGAAACAATTCAACTATTTGAACAATTGTACCCTTGAATTTACTTTTTAAAATAGGATTTTTAGATATCTCCATCGTCAATATCATAGATATCGCGTTGGTAGCTGCACTATTGTTTCAGGTTTATAAACTTCTAAAGGGCTCCGTTGCGATCAAAATTTTCCTAGGATTCCTTTCCTTGTATTTGATTTATTTATTGGTTCGTGCAGTCCGAATGGAGTTATTATCAATTCTCCTTGGCCAATTTATGGGAGTAGGTGTAATTGCTGCAATTATCATTTTTGCACCAGAAATTCGAAAATTCTTACTAATCCTGGGGAGGTCTTCCATTTTTTCTGATGACAATGTATGGAAGGATATTCTCTTTTTCTGGAAGAAAAAAGAGAATACAGGATTCAATATTAGCCCAATTATTGATGCGGCTAAAGTACTTGCAGGATCTAATACCGGTGCATTAATTGTAATTACCAGTACGGTGGAGCTAAAATTCTATGCTGAAAGTGGAGATATTCTTGATGCAGAATTATCCAAACGACTGTTAATCTCGATTTTCAACAAGCATAGTCCTCTCCACGATGGGGCAGTAATTATTCACCGAGGAAAAATAAAAGCTGCCCGATGTATTTTGCCCGTTACCGAAAGAGAAGTGCCTGCGCAGTTTGGATTAAGGCACCGAGCAGGTATAGGAATGTCCGAAGCAACAGATGCACTTATTTTAGTGATATCGGAGGAAACTGGGCAGATTTCGATGGCTAAAAATGGAAAAGTGCTGCACAATCTTTCGTTCCAAGAAGTTCGGGAAATCATCAACGACTACCTCAACAATGAGGATTTATACGACCGATTTGAAAACCTTTCTGAGCACGATTACGCAAAAAAAAAATTAACCTCAAAAGCTAGCGGGTAAAAAAATAGGGATGACTACTCATCCCTATTTCTATTTTTAGCATTTCGGACCTTTTCATTTAGATCTAACCCATCTTTTGAAGTTAATTTCACTGCGCCATGGGTAAGAGATTTACACTTCAAGGAATTAGGACTACCCTCCTTATTGAATTACTCCAAGTTCCTTCCCTACAGAGATAAATGCCTCGATTGCCTGATCCAAATGTTGCTGTTGATGGCCAGCAGAGATTTGCACGCGAATCCTTGCTTGTCCTTTGGGTACCACTGGGTAATAAAAACCAATGACATAAATACCTCGCTCCAATAATTTTTCAGCCATTTTCTGAGAAAGAACGGCATCGTAAAGCATGATTGGGACAATAGCATGCTCTCCCGGTTTTATGTCAAATCCCACTGCTACCATTTTTTCGCGGAAGTAACGGGTGTTTTTTTCCAAAGTATCCCTCAGTTCGGTTGTTTCTGAAAGTAATTCAAGAACAGCCAAAGAGGCTCCCGTGATGGATGGAGCCAAGGTATTGGAAAATAAATACGGTCTAGATCTTTGTCGTAAAAGCTCGATGATCTCTTTTCTTCCTGAAGTAAATCCGCCAGAAGCTCCCCCCAAGGCTTTGCCTAGGGTACCAGTAATGATGTCAATTTTACCCATTACTCCTCTATATTCGTGCACTCCCCGACCCGTTTTCCCCATAAACCCTGTTGAGTGACACTCATCAGTCATCACTAGGGCTTGGTATTTTTCGGCTAGGACCACGATTTTATCCAGCTGAGCAATGGTGCCATCCATGGAAAACACCCCATCGGTGACTATAATTTTTTGTTTGGCCCCTGCTGCTACAGCATCCTGGAGTTGTTTCTCCAAATCCTCCATGTTATTGTGTTCGTACCTGTAGCGCATCGCCTTACAAAGTCGTACCCCATCAATAATGGAAGCATGATTTAATGCGTCTGAAATAATAGCATCCTCAGCCCCAAAAAGTGGTTCAAAAACTCCCCCATTGGCATCAAAAGCAGCTGCATACAAAATAGTGTCCTCCGTACCTAAAAATTCAGAAAGACTCTGTTCTAATTCTTTGTGGATATCCTGGGTACCACAAATAAATCGGACAGAAGATAAGCCAAAGCCATGTGAATCAATAGCATCTTTTGCTGCTTGAACCACTCGTGGATGTGAAGAAAGCCCAAGGTAGTTGTTGGCACAAAAGTTTAAAACTTTCTTACCTCCAGAGATGGTTATTTCAGCAGCCTGTGGAGAGGTAATAATGCGCTCTCTTTTGAATAAACCGGCTTCTTCAATAGCATTTAATTCGTGTTCTAATTTGGGTTTAAACTGATCGTACATGATCGATTGATTTAAGGTTTGAACTTGGCAAAAATTAAATTCCGCTAATCAAAAATCCGGTTAGAACAGGTGAATTTTATTATTTTTGCGCTAGTGAACCCAAATATAAAACAAAAACCCTCATCACTGCTAGGGCTTTTTTGAAACATCAACCTATGGACAAAATCCTTGTTATTGGAGCAGCTGGGCAGCTTGGCTCGGAATTAACCCGTTCGCTTGCAGATCAATTTGGTGGAGATCAGGTGATTGCGACTGATTTAAGGGGCACTGCCAATGAACAGTTTCCTTTCTGCAGGTTTGAGGTATTGGATGTGATGGACAAGGATGCCTTGGGCACATTGGTGAAGAAAGAAAAGGTGACTCAGATCTACCATCTCGCCGCAGTACTTTCCGCTACCGGTGAAAGAAATCCACATTTTGCTTGGCAACTCAATATGGATAGTCTGCTTTATGTGTTGGAACTCGCAAAAGAATGTGGCTTGGATAAAATCTACTGGCCTTCTTCCATTGCAGTATTTGGCCCGAGCACCCCAAAAGTTCACACTCCGCAGTATTGCGAAAAAGACCCGAATACAGTTTATGGAATCAGTAAATTGGCAGGTGAAGGTTGGTGTAAGTATTACTTTGAAAAATATGGAGTAGACGTGCGTAGCCTACGCTATCCAGGATTGATAGGCTACAAATCCCTGCCCGGTGGAGGTACCACAGATTATGCGGTGGATATTTACCACAAGGCAATAGCAAAGCGGCCATTTAGATGTTTTTTGAGCGAAGATACCTATCTACCTATGATGTATATGCCGGATGCTATCAAAGCTACCTTAGATTTGATGAACGCACCCAAAGAAGTAGTCAAAATCCGTTCGAGCTACAACCTCGCAGGGATGAGTTTTTCTCCGAAGGAAATCTTTGCAAGTATCAAAAAAGAGGTACCCAGCTTTGAAATAAACTACCAAGTGGATTTCCGTCAATCCATTGCAGACTCTTGGCCAGACAGCATTGATGACAGTAAAGCTAGAGCGGATTGGGGTTGGGAACCTGATTATGACTTGGATAGCATGACCAAAGATATCTTAGCAAACTTACCCGCATTTTTTCCAGGAAAATCCTGATTATTCAGTAATTAGAATTCTGACCTTATAATTCTTTTACTTCAGCTTTGTTAGTATCTGCTCAGGCACAAAACCCAAAGTAATACTTCCATCTGCATATTCAATCAAAGGTCTTTTGATGACACTAGGCTGTGCCATTAAAATTGGAAGTGCCGATGACTCATACTTCAAGGCTTCCTTCTGAGCATCCTCCAACTTCCTAAAGGTTGTCCCTTTGCGATTAATTAAACTATCCAAACTAGTTTTGGACAAAAAACTTCGGAGCAGCTCAATAGAAGGAGTCTGCTTTTTGTAATCGAAGAATTCGTAAGAAACTCCTTTCTCCTCCAAAAGAGTAAAGGTCTTCTTCATTGTATCGCAATTTTTTATGCCGTAAACTTTCATAATTTTACTGCCCTTAATGAATTTCTTTCATGCTTTCTTCATGTGCTTGAAGGACCTTCCCAATCAGTTCGTCCGTCAAGGAGGTAGATAAAAATAGACTTTCAAACTGAGAGGGAGCTAAATAGACCCCTCTCTTCAGCATACTTTGAAAATAACGGCCAAAAAGTGGGATGTTTGATTTTTTTGCAGATTCAAAGTCCGTTACAGGTGCTGAGGTAAAAAACAATGAATACATGCTGCCCAATTGATTCAGGGTATAGTCAAATCCTAGCTTAGTATTAATATTCTTTATTCCGGAGCAAAGTTGATTTCCAATAGATTCCAATTGAGCATAGACTTCGGGATGTGAGTCAAGGTGCCTTAGCATAGCCAATCCTGCTGCCATTGCAATGGGGTTGCCAGAAAGTGTCCCTGCTTGATATACAGGGCCCGCTGGCGAAACAAAGTCCATGATCTCTTTTTTTCCACCATAAGCACCCACTGGCATCCCTCCACCAATAATTTTACCCAATGTGGTCAAATCTGGAATTACACCAAAACGTTCTTGCGCTCCGCCTTTGGCCAATCGAAATCCTGTCATCACCTCGTCAAAAATCAAAACGATTCCTTCACGGGTACAGATTTCCCTCAGTCCTTTTAGGTAATCCTCTTGTGGCAAGGTAAGTCCCATGTTTCCGGCAACGGGCTCTAAAATCAGGGCTGCAACTTGTCCTTTATTGGCATCTACTAAGGCTTCAATAGCTACTAAATCATTAAAAGGAGCCAATAGCGTGTCCTTAGCTGTTCCTAAAGTAACTCCCGGAGAATCGGGATGTCCCATAGTAATTGCCCCAGAACCTGCTGCGATTAGAAAGGAATCCCCATGTCCATGGTAATGCCCTTCCATCTTGATGATTTTATCTCTTCCGGTGTATCCTCTTGCTACCCGAATCGCAGACATGGTGGCTTCGGTACCCGAATTGACCATGCGTACTTTTTCGAGAGAAGGAACCATTTGAACTAGGAGTTCAGCCATTTCCACCTCACGAGCTGTAGGTGCACCAAAGGAAGTTCCATCTTCCATAGCACGGATCACTGCCTCCCGGATTATAGGGGAATTATGTCCCAAAAGCATGGGTCCCCAGCTATTGATTAATTCGATAAAAGAGTTTCCATCCTCATCGTAAATAAATGCTCCATCTGCTTTCTTAATGAAGATAGGTTCACCGCCTACTGCACGAAAAGCACGAACTGGAGAATTAACTCCTCCAGGGATAAAATTTTTAGCATGGGCAAAGAGCCTTTTGCTTTCAGAAATTTGCATGAGTTATCGTAAAGGAATTAGTTCTCCCCCTTCGAGTTTAAAAACTGGGGAATAGCTATTGTTGTTTACTTTTTGAAAATTAAATCCCCAAGAAAGTCGACCAGGTTGGTAGCCTTTCTGATTTAAACTAGGGCGAAGATCAAAATCATTTGCGAATTCGGCATTAGTAAAGACCATATGCACTAATTCTGCGCCCAACAGGGCGTTGGTTGAAGGGAATTGCAAATGTTTTTCATAATACAGCTCACGAAAAGTCTCTACACTTTCTGAATGGAACCGAGGTGTATTATTAGAGATGAAATAAAAATTAGAAAATTCAAGCATCTCGTAATTGGAAAAATTAAATCCTAACCAAGAGTCCATTACTAGTAAGGGGACATTTGTCGTTATGCTTTCCATCAACGAAAAAACAGGCTGAGCAAGTGCTGGATCATCAGAAAGTAATATTACTTGATTGATAGCAGGCTGCTTTCCAATTTGTAAGCCAAGGTTTTGAAGAAAACTGGCTACTGATTTAGAATCTACTTGTTGAATTTTCAATAAATCAAAGCCTTCGGTTTTCAACTTATTTTGGAGAAGCAGGCCTAGTTGTTCATCTCGTGAGGAAGCACTGTAGCCGACAGCTACTTTATTACCCATATTTTGCGTTTTCAATGCTTGCACAATCCCTTCAGCTAAGGAATTCAAGGAGGGTCTAAACAAATAGCTGTATTGGTTTTTTTCAAAACGATCTCCAAGATTGGAGAGGGGATGAATAAATGGAATCTGCTGTGCCTCAGCAAATGCGCTAATCAATTCACTTTCTTCTGCATAAATAGGCCCAATAATAACATCCGCAGCAAGTATTGTAGGATCTTTGACTAAAAAATTGAGGTAATTAAGATCCCGTTTTGAATCGAAAGTATGCAATTGGATGGCTTCTCCTTGTGCTTTAAGAGAAGCTACTTCCAAGGATATTCCTTGGTAAAGTTCGAATATGAAATTACTTGACTCCAAATTGGAAATTGCCTGTTCTGAACTTGTTGTAAACGGGAGAATTAGGACCACATCCAACACTTTATCTTTTAATTCGGATTGTGTACCCGATTGAATTAGTTGGTTGAGCGTGTTTCTTTCGGAAGCAGACATGATGGATTTACGATGCAAACCATACGCCAAAGCAGCAGTGAATCCTTGGTTTTCTTGAAACTCAGCCAAATGTGTGATCAAAAAACTTGGCGAGGAATTTTTTAGGTATTCAAACGTAGCGCGATACCCTTTGCTCAAAAATGGTTCGCGAGTAAGCCCCTTCAATGATTGAAGGCCTGCTACCAGTTGATTATTTTGAAAGTAAGCCAAAGCGAGTAGGTAGGTTGCCTCGTCTGATTTACCCCAATCTTTTCCCTTCAAGGAGGCCAACAATTCAATGGCCTGAGGAACTTGTGTAAGTTGAAGGGCAGCTTCTGCGGTATGAAAAGCAGCATAGTAAGAAAGGACCCCATAGTAAGCTTCATTCAAGAATGAAGAAAACCCCTCTTTTGCTAGCATATATTCTTTGGCCTCTAAATCTGATTTTGCTTTGATATAGGCTGGAGGCAGCTGTTGGGCAATGGCTAAAGCAGTACTAAAAATAAAGGAAAGAACAAGTAGGGTTTTTCGCATACGCGCTGTTTGGGAGTTCGCAGATGATTCTATCAAAATTAAGCCATTTTTTTTAATCTGAAACGAGGGATTCATCTGCATCAAATTAATACCGAGCAGCAAGTAGCAATTGCAGTTCTTTATGGCTAAGTCCAAATTTCTTTGCCAAAAAAGCATTGGTCAAGCTACCTCGGTAAGTGTAAACTCCTTTGAGAAACCATTTGTAGGTGAATATCATTTCCTCAGCTCCTCCTAGGTCGTTCATTTGAAGTAAAATAGGCGTGAAAATATTGCTTAGTGAATAGGAAGCCGTACGCGCTACTCGAGAGGCAACATTGGGCACACAATAGTGAATCACCTCATGGACACGATACACTGGGTTTTGATGGGTGGTCATGCGAGAGGTTTCAAAACAACCCCCTTGATCGATTCCTACATCAATAACAATGCTACCAGGAATCATTTTTGCGACCATTTCTTCGGTTACCACAATTTTATTTCTTCCTTTTTCTGCACGCAAAGCTCCAATTACTACATCTGCTTCTGCAAGTGCCTGAGAAAGGCTTGCATTATCAATTGTGGCAGTTGCGATTTGTTGTCCGAGAAGCTGCTTGATCCGTCGCAACTTGTACAGGTGATTGTCAAAAACTTGGATGTTGGCTCCCAGACCAAGAGCAGTTCTTGCGGCATATTCAGCCACAGTCCCCGCACCAATAATCACTACTTGTGTTGGCGGAACACCAGTTATGCCTCCTAAAATCAATCCTTTACCCTCGTTTACACTAGAAAGGTATTCCGAGGCAATAAGCATCACTGTGCTGCCTGCTATTTCAGACATGGCGCGAACGACGGGCATCCCCCCCACTTTATCTTCTAGGTATTCAAAAGCTAATGCTGTTATTTTTTTTGAATTGAGTGCTTGAATGTAACTAGAGTCTTGTTTTTCAAGTTGTAAGGCTGAAATTAAGCATGCACCCGGGCTCATGTCTGTAATTTCTTCTTCGGTAGGTGCATTTACTTTTACCACCACATCGGCAGCAAAGACTTCCTTTGACGAGTAGGCTATTTTTGCTCCTGCATCCGAAAACTGCTGATCTGAGAACTTGGCACGCTCTCCAGCTAAGGTTTCTACGAGTACAGTGATGCCATTTTGACTCAAAATACGAACCGATTCGGGGCTAAGAACTACCCGTTTTTCCTCTGTTGAAATTTCTTTCGGCATTCCCAAAGTGATGGGGCTCCCTCCTTTTTTTTGTGGAGCAGGAGACTCTTTGGGGATCAATCCCACAGCGGCAATTCCTGACAATTCATTGGCCATCTTGGTGGTGGTGAGTGGTTAATAATCTTCTAGTTTCGGATTCAATCGTAAGCTCAATTAGAAAAAACCGGTCAGGCAAAAGGGCTCCGATGTTTTCAGCCCATTCGAGCCAACAATAATTTCCACTATAAAAATACTCTTCTATTCCAATATCCAATGCCTCTATAGGATCCTCCAATCGATAAAAGTCAAAATGAAAGATTGGCCCATTTGAATAGGTTTCGTATTCATTTACAATTCCAAAAGTGGGACTACTCACCTGATCCGTTACCTGTAAGGCCTTTGCTAGTGATTTGATAAGTGTGGTTTTACCAGCACCCATTTGCCCTTTGAAAACCCAGACTTTTTCCTCCCCTGCTTCTTGTAGTAGCTGCAAAGCTACTTCGTCGAGTTGTGACTTGTCGTAAGAAAAAAAACTCAAAATTTTTAGCGTTTAGATCGCAAATGTACAATAGGAACAATCATTTCTTCTAAGGAAATTCCACCATGCTGAAAGGTATCCTTGTAATGATTTACATAATGGTTGTAATTATTGGGGTAGGCAAAGAAATAATCCTCTACAGCAAATACATAGGTAGAAGATACATTTAAACGAGGTAGTTGAGCTTCTTGTGGATTACGAATTTCAAAAACCTTTCCTGACTCAAAGCTTAGATTTTTCCCTTGTTTGTAACGGAGGTTGGTAGTCACATTTTTATCACCAACAATCCGGTAGGGTTTATTTACTCGTTTTGTTCCATGATCAGTAGTCAATATCACTTCTCCACCAGCATGCTGTATTTTTTTCATGAGTTCAAATAAAGAAGAGTGCTCAAACCAACTCCGGGTAAGTGAACGGTATGCCGACTCATCGGGCGCAAGTTCCCGAATCATTTTCATGTCCGTTCGCGCATGTGAAATCATATCTACAAAATTATATACTAACACTGTAAATTCATTTTGTACCAAGGAATGGAATTGATCCAAAATGGCTTTCCCTTCGTGCATTTGTAAAATCTTGTGGTAGGAGAATCTTACAGGAAGCTTATTTTTTTCAAGATTAAGCTTAAGCCAGAGTTCTTCGTTTTTATTCTTCCCTTCATCCGAATTTTCATCTTCCCAAAGGTGAGGGTAGCGACTAGCCATCTCTGCCGGCATCATTCCAGAAAATAAGGAATTTCTAGCAAAGGCGGTCGTAGTGGGGAGGATGCTGTAGTAACTTGACTTTTCTTCTATATGAAAATAGGGACTAAGCAGGGGTTCAATTTCCTCCCATTGGTCTAGCCGAAGATTATCAATCAAAATAAAAAATAATGGCCTTTTCTTTTTTAAAATAGGAAATACCCATTCTTTTAAAACTTGCGGTGAAAGCAAGGGAGCATCTTCCTCGGGATGGGCAATCCAATCCAAGTAATTTGCTTTAACGAATCGACTGAAGGAAGAATTAGCCTCAGTTTTTTGGGCTTCAAGCACTTCCAACATATTTTTATTTTCAGTGCGATCAATTTCCATTTCCCAAAAAGTAAGCTTTTTGTATAAATCAGTCCAGGCTTGGGGAGAAGATGCTTCATTCAAGGCTTCGCCAATTTGCCTAAACTCTTGTTGGTAATTTTTGGCTGTCCTCGTATCTATGAGTTGTCTATTTTGGAGGATTCTTTTAACAGAGAGCCAAATTTGACTTGGGTTAAGGGGTTTGATTAAGTAATCTGCTATTTTGCCACCAATTGCTTCATCCATCAATTGTTCTTCCTCGCTTTTGGTAATCATGACCACAGGAATCTGAGGCTTTAGCTGCTTTATTTGTTGCAAGGTCTCCAATCCTGTCATCCCTGGCATCATTTCATCTAAAAATATGACATCGAAATTTGCTTTTTCAACTTCTTCTATGGCGTCTATACCCGAATTCACGGTGGTAATTACGCATCCTTTTGCTTCTAAAAACAAGAGGTGTGGTTTGAGTAGGTCAATTTCATCGTCTGCCCACAAGACTTGGAATTTTTGAGACATCTTTCTTCCCTTTTCTTCTAAAATTATAATTACTTTTGAGTCAATCAAATCCGTGCTGATTGAAAAGCCAGAAAATACTCAATGATCCCGTTTATGGTTTTATCACCATACCTAGCGAGTTAATTTTTGCCATCATTGACCATCCTTACTTTCAAAGATTACGCCGAATTAGGCAATTGGGTTTAACTGACTTTGTCTATCCAGGTGCCTTGCATACCCGGTTTCACCATGCCTTGGGTGCCATGCACCTTATGAGTATTACTTTAGATAACCTCCGGATTAAGGGAACAGAAATCACTGAAGAGGAATACGAGGGTGCACTTATTGCTATTCTTTTGCATGATATTGGACATGGCCCCTTCTCTCATGCCTTGGAATATAGCTTATTAAAAGGGATTCCCCATGAGGAGCTCTCTTTACTTACCATTGAAT
>JALRIY010000319.1 GCA_023255285.1 Algoriphagus sp. | reverse complement strand
GTTAAGCGCTTCTTGAACGGCAAGTCTAGCGGTCCCCCATTCCTTTTTTTTCTCTGGGTGAGAGATATTGGCAAAGGTAAGTTTTTCTCGAAAGCTCAAAAAATCAAAATCCTTTTCACACAAGGAGTCGATAATCTTCACTGCCAAGGCTGAGGAAGAATCAATTTTTTCTATTTTTGTTTGCATAGGCCGGAAAGGCGCAGCCAAGAGTGATGCTCGAATATATGTCAAAAATCCAAGTAAATAAATTACATACCCTTACTGGACACAATGACTGTATTTATGCCTTGCGAGAAGGGAGTAATCCTCGGTATTTTTACACGGGCGCTGGCGATGGAATGGTGGTAGAGTGGGATTTGGAAAATCCGAAAGATGGGGTCTTATTGGCCCGACTACCGCATTCGGTATATGCGCTTGAGGTTGATTCCAAAAGAAATACATTGATTGTAGGGCACAATTACGAAGGGATCCACGTAATTGACTTGGCGGAAAAGAAGGAGAGTTGGAATTTGAAATTAAGCACAGCGGCTATTTTTGATTTGAAAGTGTTTGGTCAAGAACTATTTGTGGCTACTGGCGATGGATTGTTAGTGGTTGTTGACTTAGAAGCACGTGCAATTAAAAGACACATCAAACTTTCTTCCAAATCGATTCGAGTACTTGCGATTGCCCCAATAAAAAAACATTTGGCTTTGGGGTTCAGCGACCATAGCATTCAAGTAATGGACTTATCAACTGATGCTACGCTTTTGACTAGGCTAGAGGGGCATAGTAATTCTGTTTTTGCTTTGGCTTACAGTCCGGATGAAAAAGAGCTTGTCTCGGGAGCTCGGGACGCTTGCTTGAAATTTTGGAATGCTAATAGCTATTCATTGGACGAAACGATAGTTGCTCATTTGTATGCCATTAATTTTTTATCTTTCCGTCAAGACGGAAACTATTTGGTCACCTGTTCCATGGATAAATCTCTCAAAATTTGGGATGTAGCAAATCGAAGTTTACTCAAAGTTATTGATAAGGCTAGAAATGCAGGACATGGCACATCAATCAACAAAGTCTTTTGGAGTACGTATTCTGGTGTAATTGTGTCGGTGTCAGATGACCGAACAGTCGCTATATGGCAAATTGAACCTTAAAATTTATGAAAATTTCCCCTACTGCCATTCGGCAAAAAACATTTGAAACCTCATTTCGAGGCTTTGAAAAAAAACAGGTGGCCAGCTTCTTAGAAGAGATGAGCGTGGCTATGGAGCAAGTCAATCAAGAGAATTTGGAGCTCCGCAGCCGCCTGCAGCAAGTGGAAGCGGAAGCAAAACGTCTCAAAGATGTGGAAGACTCCTTGTTTCGTACCTTAAAAACAGCTGAAGATACCGGCGCCGCGATCATCACAGAAGCAACAGAAGCGGCAGATCAAATCATTGCTGAAGCCAATCAAATTGCTGAAGAGACCAGTCGGGAAGCACAAAACTATGCGGGCAACTTGGAATCTTATTCAAAAGAACAAGCTCAATTAATTACAGCTGCTGCGGAAGCAAAAGCAAAAGAAACTATGCGCGAGTTGAATGAATCCATCAAGGGGCTGCTTAGAAGCTATGAAGGGTTGGTTGAGCAGCGAGAAGCACTAGTGAAGAGTTTGCGTAGATTGTCTCAAGATGCGATGAATCAATTGGAACTTTCTGATAGCCATTTTTCTAGAATTGACACTAAGGCCTACCAGCGAGCCCTAGAGGAACTAAGTCGTTCCAATTATTTTTCTGCAGAAAACACAGATAATCTTGCATCAGTAAGTCAGACAATTCCTGTAGAACCGGAAATAGTGTCTGAAGAATTTCAGGATGAAGTGCAACAGTTTGAGGGAGTTGAAGAAAAAATAAATCCTTCTGAAGTAAAGGAAGAGACTGATTTGGTAGCGGACCATGCAAGTCAGTTGGATGAGGAGACCGCCTCAACATTTGAGGATGAAAACGAGGTACTTGAGGGAACAGCGGAAG
>JALRIY010000318.1:1099-1993 GCA_023255285.1 Algoriphagus sp. | reverse complement strand
AAAAGCTAGATGCTCAACTCTAATCTTGTCGCAACAGCACTTTGAAAGCCGTAAAGAATTCTTTGCGGCTTTTTTTATCCTATCACTTACTGCATGATTGAAGAAATCGTCTCCCTAGAAAAATTTTGGCAACTACGCCAGCAGATCCCTATCGTGGATGCACGAAGTGAGGGGGAATTTGCACAAAGCCATGTGCCTGGAGCGGTCAACATGCCTATTCTCAACGACGAGGAAAGGATCGTGGTGGGCACCCTATATAAAAATGCAGGTTCGGAAAAGGCTACACTAAAAGGGTTTGAACTGGTAGGTCCGCGATTTCACCTGCTCCAAAAAGAGGCATTAAAGCGCTTTCCAGACAAAAAAATAATCCTGTATTGCTGGCGTGGTGGTATGCGCAGCCAAATCTTTTCCTGGCTATTAGGACAGGTTGGCATTCAAGTGTATCGACTAGGTGGGGGCTACAAAACCTACCGAACATTTACCCATTCCTGTGTGAGGCAGACCTACACTTTACTCCTCCTCGGGGGAAAAACAGGCACTGGGAAAACAGTCCTTTTGCGTGAACTGAAAAAACGTGGAGAGCAAGTGGTGGATTTGGAGGGATTGGCAAATCATAAAGGTTCTTCATTTGGTGGTATCGGACAATTACCCCAGCCCACCGTGGAGCAATTTGAAAACTTACTAGCCGAACAGCTACGCCTACTCGACCCAAAAGCACCAATCTGGATAGAAAAGGAAAGTCGAAGGATAGGCCGCATTATCCTTCCAGACCTATTTTACGAGCAGATGACCAAGAGTCTTCGGATTGAAATCGAAAAAACCGAGGAAGTACGCATTGGGCATATTGCAGAAGAATACGCTTCCTTGGACGAAGAAGATTTGCTTCAAGCTGTA
>JALRIY010000318.1:0-1091 GCA_023255285.1 Algoriphagus sp. | reverse complement strand
AAAAACCGAGGAAGTACGCATTGGGCATATTGCAGAAGAATACGCTTCCTTGGACGAAGAAGATTTGCTTCAAGCTGTGACTCGCCTCCAAAAGAAACTCGGCGGACTACGCATGCAGCAGGCCCTAGATGACATTAAAGCAAAGAACCATTCTGCTTGGATTGCCAACCTCTTGGGGTACTATGACAAGACTTATACCTATGACCTTGACTGCCACGAACCAGGGAAAACAACCCATCTGGCATTACATGACCTTAACTTAGAGTCGCAACTCAATTTACTAATACAAACAAAAAATACCCTCCATGGAACAATCTCCTATCCGACTCACTGAATGGAGTGAAGGATCCGGCTGTGGCTGCAAAATCGCACCTGCCGTATTGGATCAAATTCTTGGAGCAAGTGGCTCCTTCGCACAAACTGATCCACGACTTCTCGTAGGAAATTCAAGCAAAGACGATGCCGCTGTCTACCAGGTATCCGAAGATATTGCAATCATCAATACCGTAGATTTTTTCACTCCCATAGTGGATGATCCTTATGATTTTGGTCGCATAGCTGCAACCAATGCCATTTCCGATGTATATGCGATGGGTGGAAAGCCACTTTTCGCAAATGCGATCTTGAGTTGGCCGGTAGAAAAGCTTGCCCCTGAACTAGCTGCCAAAGTGCTAGAGGGGGCAAAAATGGTTTGTTCCCAAGCTGGGATAGAACTAGCTGGAGGCCATTCCATTGCTGCCAAAGACCCAATTTTTGGGCTTTCCGTGAATGGAATGGTACACCCCAAAAAAATCAAGAAAAATACAGGGAGCAAGGAAGGAGATTTGTTGTATTTGACCAAGCCACTTGGGATAGGTGTCTTAGCTACTGCACTGAAAAGACAGAAAATCAAGGATCGAGACTACCACAACTTAATAACCAACGCTTGCCAACTCAACTCCATTGGGGAGGTCTTGGGCAACCACGAGGAGGTACATGCCCTTACAGACGTCACTGGATTTGGTTTGCTAGGGCATGCGCTAGAAATGGTGGAGGGAGCAGGCCTCACTTTGCAGTTGGAATTTAACAAGCTACCTATGATCGATGGCGTG
>JALRIY010000317.1 GCA_023255285.1 Algoriphagus sp. | reverse complement strand
ATCTAGGCCATTTAGTGGCAAATTAGCCGACAAAATTGGGCGTATACCGGTGATGGTTTTTGGAGCAAGTGTCTGTTTTATCGTAGGATTAAGCTATCCCATGCTCCAGTTTGTAGGTGGATTTTTATTTCTCCGATTTGCTCATGGATTCTCAGCCGGCTTTACTCCTACTGGTACATCTGCTTATGTGGCCGATACTGTTCCTTTTGCGCAGCGAGGGGAAGCACTCGGAATTCAATCCCTTTTTGGTTCCCTAGGAATGGCTGCTGGGCCGGCACTTGGAGGCTGGATAGCCAGTGTTTGGCCTATTGAAGTTTTGTTTTATTCAGCGGCCTGCACCGCTATTTTTTCAATATTAATTTTAAGCCGCTTAAAGGAAACCTTACCGAAAAAGGAATCACTTCGTTGGCAACTATTTAAATTGGACAAAAACGAAATCCTAGAAAAACGCGTGTTACTCCCTTCCTTTATACTTTTTCTATCTGTTTTTTCCTTTGGAGTAGTACTGACCTTAGTTCCAGACCTTTCCAGTCACCTAGGCATCCAAAACAAGGGCCTATTCTTTGCGGTATTTACACTTTCCTCACTAGGTATCCGTCTGATTGCAGGCCGAACCTCCGATCGTATTGGTCGGGTGCGCGTCATGCGCTTTGCAGCTGCAGTCATGGTCTTAGCTATGGTTGCTATAGCTTTTGCTTCCAGCAAAGCCATGCTATTGGGTGCTGCTGTGCTCTTTGGTGCTGCAGTAGGCATGTATAGCCCCACCACTACTGCTTGGGTGGTAGATCGATCCTTGCAACAATTTCGAGGAAGGGCATTGGCAACCATGTACATTTTTCTCGAATTGGGAATTGGACTTGGCGCTCTAGTATCAGGCTGGCTATATGGCAACCAATCTTCAAATTTTCAACTGGCCTTCCTTTTTTCTGCGGGAGTAGCAAGTACCGGATTGGTCATTTTGCTTTTTATCAAAAGCGATCGAAATCTGGATCCGCCATCAGTAGCCTAGGTAGTCGCTTTTTCGGGGAATGGCAAGAATAGATTTTTGACGACCGTTGTAGTAGGTCACTTTTTGCCCATCAAAATAAGCCCCTTCTTCGAGCATCACACGAACGTCTTTGTTCCATTCTTTCACAAAAACGATAGCATTCAACTCAATCGCATACCCTGTATGGGCATGCATTGGAAAATCTCCTGCACCAGGGGTATCTCCCTGATTATCCCACATACCAATAGTAGGGCCAGCAGAATGCCCATAGAAGCCTAAGGGATGGGTGTAAATACTTCCTTGGATTCCTTCTTTCTCCATCTGCATTCGAGCCCCTTTCAAAATTTGGTTGCCTGTTTTGCCGGTCAAAAAATTTGTAGTCAAGATATCCTGCAAACGATTCCCTACCTTCAAAGCCTCTTGCAAGTAACTTGGAACCTCCGTTTCCCCAGCTTTGAGCACATAGGCCAATTCCTGAGTATCTGTATTTAAACGCAAATAGGTGATTCCAAAATCAATATGTAATAAATCTCCAGGTAGAATCACCTGCTCTGTGGGACGGATTGCAAAGGAACGGGTAGCCTCTTGAGAACTAGGGTCAGCTCGCTGTATGTCCACTGTAGGATGAAACCAGGTATCCAATTTCATGTCTTTAATTTTCTCTCTGTAAAACCAAACTACATCCTCTGTAGTGGTGACACCAGGTGTAATGACTCTGTCTGAAAGTCCTTCTGCAATGATGTAGTGTGCCAACTCTTGAATGTGCTTGTAGGCAGCCATTTCAGCAACAGTACGTGTTTCCAACCAGCGTACGGCAAGCGTTTGAGCAGAAACTACCTTAGCTTGTTCTTCTGAAGGAAGATTCCGCATCAATTCTTCGTAATCAAAATGGGTCAACCCATCCGCATGTCCATAATCTTTGGAAAAATTCACCCCAATTTTCTTGGGCTTCTTGGCTTCAATAATCTCAAGTAGTGCCTTCCACTGATCTGGTTGGTCTTCAGGATCCCAAGCTTTCTTGAAGGATTTGCCCACATCGTAACGCGCAACAGCATAAGTTTCTACAGCTGCATTTGG
>JALRIY010000316.1 GCA_023255285.1 Algoriphagus sp. | reverse complement strand
GGAAAGGCGGTGACGAAGGGCAATTCCCTTGTTGGCTACTTTTAAAAGTCCCGTCTCGGTTCGGATAAGTTTCTTGTATTCGTCATATTGCTGTAGAGACTGACTCCCTCGGATTAAAAAGTTCAGGATCCATTGCCAGTGACTTTGATCAAGGGTTTGGTAGCAAAAGCTAGAGGTGATGATGGGATATAGTTTTACAGGATCAAATCCTGAACCCACGGCAAGTGTCATTAAAAACTGAATCAACACATCGTAACTGTTGAGGTAGGGAATTCGATCTTCAATTTGTTGTTGTTGAATTCCGTTTTGAAGGGCTACGGATTCGATCAGTTCCATGGCATGGGTAGGCAAAAAGTAAATTGAACTTTCGGCTTTGGGGTGATGACCACTTCTTCCTGCTCGTTGGATAAAGCGTCCCACGCCTTTAGGACTTCCTACTTGTATGCAATTTTCTACCGGGCTAAAATCAACACCCAAATCTAAACTTGAGGTACAAACCACCACTTTTAATTCCTCTTTCCGCAGGGATTCCTCTACCCAAAGGCGAATTTTTTTATCGATACTCCCGTGATGCATGGCAATGGATCCAGCAAGTTCGGGAGCTGCGTCCAAAAGCTGATGGTACCATATTTCACATTGAGATCGGGTATTGGTAAAGACCAAAGTGCTTTTGTTTTTTTGGATAATTTGAAGTACTTGTGGGAGTAGCTGTATGCCCAGATGACCACGCCAAGGAAAACGCTCCATGGTTTTGGGTAGCAAAGAATGTACACGAATTTTTTTTTGAATTTTCGCCTCTACCACACTAAATTTTTTTGTCCCCCTCAAAAGTATTTCACGGGCCAACTCTTTGTTGCCCAGAGTTGCAGAAATACCCCAAACTTTTAGGTTGGGCTGCAGCGCACGCAGGTAGGCCAAAGCCAGCTCAACTTGTACACCTCGTTTGCTGCCTAAGAGTTCGTGCCATTCATCTACCACCACTACTTTAAGTTGACTGAAATAACGCGGGTGTTCTTTTTGAGCCAACAACACATGCACGCTCTCTGGGGTGCTTACCAAACCAAAGGGTGGAGATTTAAGCATTTTGGTTCGTTGACTTTGGGGAGTGTCTGCAGTTCGCAATCCGACCTCCAGCTCAGGAGCAAAAGCACGGAGCATTTCTTGTGTTGATTTTTGAATTTCAACTCCTAAAGCTCGTAACGGAGTAATCCATAAGGCATGCAAGCCTTTAGTTGGTTTGGTAGACTGAAGCATTTCCTCCACCACACCTCCCCAAAGGGCATAGGTCTTACCGCTTCCTGTAGGTGCGTGAAGCATGCCACTTTTTCCTTCCGCATAGGCTTTCCAGCATTGCTTTTGAAACGGCTGTGCCTTCCAGTTTTGAGAGCGAAACCAGGTTTCAACTTTTTTCATTGCAACAATTGTTTCAGGTCTTCCAAGCTGTTGGCCTGCTCAATTTTTTTATCGTGTCTCCATCTTGAGATTCTCGGAAAGCGAACAGCAATGCCGCTCTTGTGACGAGAGGAAGGGGCAATCCCTTCAAAAGCAATTTCAAAAACTAATTCGGGCTTGACCTGTCGTACTGGACCAAAACGATCCAGCGTATTTTGTTTTACAAACTGATCCAGTTTTTTGATTTCCACATCTGTTAAACCCGAATAGGCTTTTGCAAAAGTGACTAATTCTCCTTCGTTCCAAAGGGCAAAGGTATAGTCGGTATAGAGGTTGGTTCTTCGCCCATGGCCTCGCATGGCATAGGTAAGCACGGCATCAATGCTTTTCGGATCCGACTTCCATTTCCACCAAATCCCTTTCTTTCTACCCACACCGTAGGGAGCTTCTTTATGTTTGATCATAAGTCCCTCACTGCGTTTTTCACTCGCTTTTTCTCGCTCCCTACGCACCTGCTCCCAATCGGTAAACTGATATACTTCTGAAAGCATAATAGGAGCTGTGGGGTACACTTTAAGTAATCTATCTAAAAGCTGCTGACGTTTCCTCAGGGGTTGTGAGCGAAGATCTTGACCTTCTAGCTCGAGTAAATCATAGGCCATCAATACTATGGGAATG
>JALRIY010000315.1 GCA_023255285.1 Algoriphagus sp. | reverse complement strand
AGACAACTAGGCCAAGAAATACATAAGGATCTCGGATCACCATCAAATCATTGCTTCGAATTGCTGCTTTTGCAGATTCATCCAAGCTATCGAAAAGGTACATTTTTCCCGATTCGTCGGTAGCTGAACTTTTAAGTGATCCGAGGATGAATGTTTTCGCAACAAACAAACCAGCTAAGGCTCCCATCGGATTAAATGCTTGGGACAAGTTTAATCGTTGTGTAGAAGTTTCCTCGGGTCCCATTGATAAAATAAATGGGTTTGCTGTGGTTTCTAAAAAAGCCAATCCGAAAGTTAAAATATAAAGCGCTGCTAAAAAGAATCCATAGCTTTCCAAGGCGGCAGCTGGATAAAAGAGGCAAGCGCCCAGGCCGTACAAGGCTAAACCAAGAAGTACTCCTTTCTTGTAGGAATACTTTTTAACAAAAAATGCAGCAGGCAAGGCCATTGTAAAATATCCCCCATAAAAGGCAAGTTGGACCCAGGAAGCTTGGGTGTTATTGAGCTCTAGAACTCGTTTAAAAGCAGCCACCATGGGATTGGTGATGTCATTGGCAAATCCCCATAAGGCAAACAAGGAGGTAATTAGGATAAATGGGAGGAGTAATTTTTTTGGAACCAATTCTGCTCGTGTGTTCATAGGGATCGGTCTAAATGGGTATAGCCACCGTCTACAAAAATATGCTGTCCAGTGATGTGTGATGCCTTTTCGGACAGTAGGAAAAGTGCCATGGCTGCAATTTCTTCAGCTGTCGTCATTCGTTTTTCCAAAGGGACTCTCTGGCTGATTTCTGCAAGTTTTTTTTCTGGGTTGGGGTAGGTCTGTATCCATGTTGCGTACATTGGCGTATACACTTCTGCAGGAACCAATGCATTGACCCGAATGTGGTAGGGAAGTAATTCAACTGCCCACTCCCGAGTGAGCGCGAGTTGAGCACCTTTGGCAGCAACATATCCAGACGTGTTTCCTTGTCCTGTAACCGCAGTTTTTGAGGAAATATTTAGGATGGACCCCTTGGATTTTTTCAAACTTTTTAAGGCAAAATGAGCAAGGTAATAGTAATGGCCTAAATTTTTTTCCACGGATTTCAGAAAATCCTCTGGACTTCCATTTTCTAGCCCAACTCCATCGTTTGTTCCTGCATTATTTACAATCCCATCAATTCTTCCATAGACTTTTAGGGTCTCTTGAACTACTGAATAGGCGTCTTCTGATGAGAATAGCCTTTTTTTATGGTGGAGGGCTTTGCCCTTTGCTAGTGCAAGTAGTCCTTGACCTTCTTTTTCAGAGGGATCGATAATGACGGGAATTGCACCTTCTTCTATGAGACCTTTACAAATAGCTCCTCCAATGCCCTTTGCACCACCAGAAACTAAGATTACTTTATCCTGTAGCTGTAAATCCATGTTTGCTTCTATACAAATTAAATCTTGTAAAATTCTCGGGCATTTTCTCCAAAAAGAGCGTCTTTTTCAGCCCCTGAAAGTTGGTTGGCAAACGATTCGATGACTTCAAGGACCTGCTCGTATTCTGCTGCTACCAAGCACACGGGCCAATCACTTCCGAATAATAGTCGTTTTGGACCAAAGATTTCCAAGGCAATTTCCAGGTAGGGGTAAAATTCGTTGAGACTCCATCTTTTCCAGTCAGCCTCGGTAACCAGGCCTGAAACCTTGGCATAGACGAGTTCGCGCTCTCCAAAGGGTAGAAGACTTTTTTTCCATGACTTCCAGTCCCCAGTCTTGATTGCTGGCTTAGACAAATGGTCAATCACAAAACGCTGATTGGGGCATTTGTCAACTAAAGTTAATGCAGTAGGCAGTTGGTGGGGATAGGTAAGTAGATCGTAGCTGTAGTCTCGACTTCCTAGTTTTTGTAGGCCACGAATAAATTCCTTTCGCAACAAGTATTCTGGGGCTTTAGATTGTAAAATCTCTCGAAAACCCACTAGGTTATTTGCTTCACTCCAAGCATCCAACTGTTCCTCTAAATTGTCTTGCGCCAATTCTATCCAGCCTACCACCCCCAGAATCCAAGAATAAGATTCGCTAAGTTCAAGAAGAAAGTCAGTTTCCCTAACATGCTCTTCTA
>JALRIY010000314.1 GCA_023255285.1 Algoriphagus sp. | reverse complement strand
GAAATCTTTGCAGGACCCTTGGTATAGGAAATTGTTGCCAGCTCGCCGAGGGGAATACTTCCCCCAGACGGAAGAAGTATGGATGCATTTTCTAGGTGTTCAATGTCTTTCCGATAGGGTTCATCAAAGCGGACCACTAAATCAAACTGCTTTTCCCCCTCAAACACAGTGCCTGCTGTCAGTCCAGCAAACCCCATGGTCACCACTTGATTGAGGTCCTCTACATTCAATCCATACTTTGCAACCTTTCCTCTATCGTATTCAATTTTCATTTGGGGTAAGCCATCTACTTTTTCAAGAATGATATCTGCAGCACCCTCTACCCCTTGAATTGCTGACTCAATCTTCTCTGCTGTTTGTAACAAAATCTCTAAATCCTCTCCTACTACTTTGATGGCTAGATCAGCACGCACCCCAGTAATCAATTCATTAAACCGCATTTCTATGGGCTGGGTAAATTCATAATCCAAACCTGGAATTGCAGTCAAGGCATTTTTAAAAGCATCCGCCAACTCATCTTTACTTTCCACACTTGTCCATTCACTGGGAGGATGAAGGGTGACAATCACATCACTCTCCTCCATGGACATGGGGTCTGTAGGAATCTCTGCCGCACCAATACGCGTCACAACTTGCTTGACTTCGGGAAATTTCATTAAAATCCGCTCCATTTCAGTAATCGTCTCCACCGTATTGGTCAGGGTAGTACCTGTCTTCAAGACAGGCTGAATCACAAAATCTCCCTCGTCCAAAGTAGGCACAAACTCAGAACCCATGGTGGAAAAAAGAGCAATAGCTCCTACTAGAAGTCCTGCAGCAGCAAACAAAACAGCTTTACTATGACTCAAAGCCCAATTCAATGCCGGTAGGTAAAGTCTATTTAAAAAATTAAGCAATCGTACTGAAGTATTTTTAGGACCAGGCACCTCGGATTTGAGGAAGACTGCAGAAACCACAGGAACATAGGTAAGGCCCAATACCATCGCACCGATAAGGGCAAAACTAAACACCTCCGCCATAGGGCGAAACATCTTTCCTTCCACTCCGGATAGGGATAAGATTGGTATAAAAACCAAGATGATGATGATTTGTCCAAATATGGCCGAGTGCATCATCTTAGAAGAACCCACAAAAGAAATCTTATCCTTTTCAAGTTGCCTTTCCTTTCCTGAAAGTAGGGACAAGGCAGTGGAGGATTTTGTAAATTGGTAGGCGATGTACTCTACGATGATGACCGCACCATCAATAATTATTCCGAAATCAATTGCGCCCAAACTCATCAAATTGGCGTCTACATCGAAGATATACATGCAGGAAAGCGCAAAAAGTAAGCTTAAAGGAATAACAGAAGCCACCACCAAGCCAGAACGAAAATTACCCAAGAGCAAAACGACTACAAAGACTACAATCAAGCAACCTAAAACTAGGTTCTCAACGATAGTGAAGGTTGTCCTTCCAATTAGTTCCGATCGATCTAAAAAGCCATTGATTACTACGCCCTCTGGTAAGACTGTTTCCATCTCTTGAATACGTGCCTTTACTCGATCAATTGTACCCTTTCCATCCGCACCTTTGAGCATCATCACCTGCCCCAACACCTTCTCCCCTTGCCCATTAGCCGTAATAGCACCAAAACGGTTGGCATGACCAAATTTTACTTCAGCAATATCCCGGATATAAATTGGACTCCCATTTCTTAACTCAACAACAATATTCTCGATGTCTTCCAAGTTTTTGACTTGGCCTTCTCCCCGAATAAAATAACTTTCATTGGTTTTCTCAATGTAACTACCCCCTGCAATGGAGTTATTGTTTTGTAATACCTGATAAACCTTAGCTAAATCTACCTCCATTGCCTTAATTCGCTCCGGATTAATGGCTACTTCATATTGTTTAAGATACCCTCCCCAAGTGTTGACTTCAATAACCCCTTCAATACCAGAAAGATTTCTTCTAACGATCCAGTCTTGGATGGTCCTAAGTTCTGTGGTGCTATACCTGTCTTCAAAACCAGGCTTCACATCAATGATGTATTGATAAATCTCGCCTAATCCTGTCGAAATAGGCCCCATAATGGGTGTCCCAAAACCGGCTGGAATTCGT
>JALRIY010000313.1 GCA_023255285.1 Algoriphagus sp. | reverse complement strand
AATTAGTTTCTATTTACTGCATTCAGCATATCGAATGCAAGTTCGAGACGCTTCACAAAGTTCTCTTCACCCTTACGCAACCAAACACGTGGATCGTAATATTTTTTATTCGGGCTATCGGCACCTTCTGGGTTACCCAACTGGCTTTGAAGATAGCCTTCATTCTTCTTATAATAATTCAAAATGCCTTCCCACATGGCCCACTGCATGTCTGTATCAATATTCATTTTGATCGAACCGTAGCTATTGGCCTCGCGAATCTCCTCTACAGAGGAACCAGATCCACCGTGGAACACAAAGTTGAGCGGCTTGCCTGTAGTACCGTATTGTTGATTGATGTACTCCTGAGAGTTTTTAAGGATAATCGGCTTCAAACTCACATTACCCGGCTTGTATACCCCATGCACATTTCCGAAGGCTGCAGCGATAGTAAACAAGTCTCCAATCTCTTTCAATTGACTGTAGGCATAAGCCACCTCTTCCGGCTGGGTATATAATTTGGAAGAATCTACATCCGAATTATCCACGCCATCTTCTTCTCCACCTGTTACACCCAACTCGATTTCTATTGCCATATCCAACTTCACAAATTCACGGAAGTAGGAAGCTGAAATCTCAATGTTCTCGTGTAAAGGCTCTTCGGAAAGGTCAAGCATGTGCGAGCTAAACAATGGTCTCTTGTAGGCTTGGTGGTAGGCTTTACCTGCCTCAAGTAGCCCATCAATCCAAGGTAGTAACTTTAGCGCAGCATGGTCGGTATGCAAGATTACTGGTACACCATAAGCCTCGGCCATTTGATGTACATGATGTGCTCCAGAGATTCCTCCAGCGATGCTGGCTTGCTGCTTGTCGTTAGGTAGACCTTTCCCAGCAAAAAATTGTGCTCCCCCATTTGAAAATTGGATGATTACAGGGGAATTTACTTTTTTGGCTGTTTCCAAAACAGCATTCACTGAATTGCTGTTTATTACATTGACAGCAGGCAAGGCAAACTCATTTTCCTTGGCATAAGCCAATAAATCACGAAGTTCTTCTCCGTATTTTACTCCAGGTTTAAATTTCATAGTGTGCTTAGGTTTGATTACTGCTTGATAAAACGCTTATGAGTGACACGTTTGGTATCAAAAGCCTCAAAGATATACATCCCTAGTTGAATTCCATGTAAATCTAGTCCTAAATTCAACAGATTAGCACCCCTCTTCCCTAAATTATTCCCCTACCTTCACAGGACCCGGTAGGCTATTTCCTTCTCCTCTTTGGGTAATTCTTCTACCAAATTTAAGCAGGAAGGATTTAGTTGAAAAGTGTATCATTTTTTCGTTAGGGTGGTTTTCCATTGCTTTTTCTAATCATCCGCTATTCCACGAATATCAAAAAAAGTTTAGTTCCATTGGTTTAGCTTTGGCACATGAACGGAATAGGGTCGATTATCCGCAGGGGTAATTATTCTTCTGGAGACACTGGTATTCCTGCTGATTAACCTACTGATTTTTTATCCTAATTAATCGTTTCTAAATTCGCAAGGTTCCAAAGAGGAATTAATACAAGCATTACGAATGAACGAAAGCACTACTCCTACCACGAATTCAAGAAATTCTTTTCGCCATCAACCATTTGGGAAGGTCTTAAAATGGGACAAAACTCCTGATGGCATTAGTGGAACGAGCGGTTTTGCATACTTCAAACTTACAGTCTTTGAAGCGGGCATTATTCGGGTACAAGCGAGCAGATTTGAGAACTTTGAATCTAATCCTTACTCTGTCATAGTTGAACCGAATCCTACAGCCTTCCAAGTCCAAGAGCATGGAGATGTTTTAGTGTTACATACACCCATTCTCCGGGTAGAAATCAGGCTCTCCGCATTTTCCCTCGCTTTTTTTGATCACCTAGGCAATCTGCTCAATCAAGATGATTCTTTTGGAATCGCTTGGATAGGAACAGAGGTAACTGCTTATAAAAAGTTGCAGCAAAACGAAAAATTTCTGGGATTGGGTGAAAAAACAGGAAACCTAAATAGGTTCGGAAATGCGTATACCCATTGGAATACGGATTACTTTGCTTACGGCGTAGGAGACGATCCCCTCTACTTAAGTATCCCTTTTTACTTA
>JALRIY010000312.1 GCA_023255285.1 Algoriphagus sp. | reverse complement strand
GTCCAGACTTCGACCGATTGGGGTGGGAAAATATAAGCTCCCTCATTCAAAAGTAGACTTAGCTCTATTTTTTCAGGTTGGTTGGTGTCCACTGAGAGAATGATATCCAAGGGGGAATCTGTAAATCCTAGCCAGTCTCCAGTCGTATGGTTGGCTTTTGCCTTGATGCCATCAAATAAGCTGCTGGCACCTTTGGCTGCATATTTTGGATTTGGAGGGCTTGCCAATCTGTAACTGCTTGGTACCCTCCCTTTTTTGATAAGCAGTTCTTTGGCATCGCTGCTTCCTATCCATCCCGAGGCAAATGCTCTTGCTCTTAGTGGGGTGGAGGCATTTATCTGAATTGGCTTGGTATAGATGGGGCTACTGATGCTATCGGGAAGGGTGCCATCTAGAGTATATCGAATTTCAGTAGAGTGAATTGGATGGGATAATATCACCTCTGTTTGTTCCTCAAATAGAATTTTATCAATCTTAATTTTAGGAGGATTGAGTGGGTAAATGACGCCAGTGTCAGAATAGCCAAAATCAATTGAGGTGGAAAGTAGTGCCTTACTTAACTTATTTTTTTTGGTATCATCGATTCCGGTTTGCCAAAGAAAAAGCTTCTTCAGTTGAGGCATCTTTTCCAATGTCTCCAATGCTGTTTCGTCTAATTCGTTTCCTGATAGCGCAAGTACTTGGAGATTTGGTAACTGGAGTAACTTTTTAAGTTGAAGGCCAGGAACATTACTAAAGTTGAGGTATAGGGTTTCAAGATTTTGAAAATTAGCTACTATACTTAAGTCCGCATCCTGAAGAGGCATGCGATTTAAAGTTAGTTTGACCACCTGATTCTGGATGGGTTTAAGTTCGTTTAAGGATTTAGGATCAAAAGAAGAAGCGCCAAAATAGACTACCTCAAGAGCAGGTGAACCGGGGTAAAGCGGGCTTACTTTTCTGAAGAAGGTGGTAAGAGAACGTATTTTATCCGGGTCAACTGCTGGGAAGTCGTAATTTTTCTTCGCAGAAAATCGATTGGCTACCAATAGGGAAAAGGCTTCTTCTTTAGGGAGTTCTGCCACTTTCTGATCAAATCGGGCACCTGACAACACCCAAAGCCGTAGGATTTCTAACTCTTCATCCGAAAGTTGTAGTTTATTCTTAGGGGGCATGTGATCTTCATCTTCCAATGGAAGATGGATTCGTTGGATCATTAGTGAAAGTTCTGGCTCGCCTGCTACAAAGAGCGCACCTGATTTGCCTCCTTTTTGGATTCCAGTAAGCTGGTCTAGCCGAAGTTCTCCCTTTACTTTAGTGGCATTGTGGCAGGCTACACATTTGGACTGCAAAATTGGTTGAACTAAATGCTGAAATACTTCTGCCTCCTCCAGCGTAAGGTCGTCCTCTATCGGCTGTTTTAAGGGAGCAAGTAAGAAATTTGATCCATGAGTCAATTCAGCTCCAAAATGCCCCGTAAGCACAATAAGAAGGGTAAGGCTAATTGATAAGGTCCTGAGGATAGGCAATTTATTGTTTTGTGAAAAGTATAAAGTATAGGCCAGTGCTAGGCTGGCAACAGCCGTCCATTTATGCCAGTCGATTGAATTACCCTCGTAATTTTCGGTAGCCAAGAAAAGTCCTGAAATTACTGTTATACCTGCCAGATTTGTTCCTATAAGCAGCAGCCATGAGAAATACTTCATTCGATTTTCATCTCGAATCCACAGTAAGAACATGGCCAAAATGAGGACCACGATGGGGAAGTGAAGAAATAAGGGATGAAATCGTCCTACTACCTGAAGCCAAGAAGGAAGTTGGATATTTTCTCCTCCTACCAGCAAAATAAAAGTTAAGCCACCCCAAAAAATGAGGAGGTTTTCAAGGAATAGTTTGAGCTTCTTAGATTTCACAAAATAGCGTTTAGGCGATTAAATCCTTGACTACTTTCCCATGTACATCAGTAAGTCTGTACCTTCTTCCGAGGTGCTTGTAAATTAGTTTTTCATGATCAATTCCCATCAAGTGCATGACGGTGGCTTGGAAGTCATGTACGTGAACTGGATTTTCTTGGATATTGTATCCAAAGTCATCTGTTTCACCATAGACCATTCCTGATTTCACCCCTCCTCCTGCCATGAAAATGGAGAAAGCACGTGGGTG
>JALRIY010000311.1 GCA_023255285.1 Algoriphagus sp. | reverse complement strand
CGCAGTAATGCAATCAATTTTTTAGCTGCTGGTAAGATTTCGGATAATCAGAAAAGTTAGTTTAATGAGCTGTGGACTGTCGTCTGCCCACAATTTCTGGAGATACTTTTACTCTTTTTCCTCTCCAATATGATGCTCAGGAGAAGAAAAATCTTTGGGTAAAGGTAAATCTTGAATGGAATTGATGCCAAAATAATCCATAAACTTCTGGGAAGTTCCGTAAATCAAAGGCCTACCTACCCCCTCAGACTTACCTCGGATTTCTATTAACTCTTTTTCCAATAGCTTCTGTATCGAGTAATCACAATTTACCCCCCTAATTTGTTCAACTTCACCCTTGGTCAGCGGCTGCTTATACGCAATAATCGACAAGGTCTCTAGCTGAGCTGTGGAAAGCCTTTTTTGAGCATGCTGCCTCAATAAAATCTGTATACTAGGTTGATAAGCTGGTTTGGTTAAAAATTGATATCCCCCAGCCAACTTTTCCAAAGCAAATGAAAATTCATCCGCTGCATACTTCTGAGATAATGCTTCCAAAGCAGCAAGTACATCTTTTTTTGGCACCTCCGTCTCAAACATTTCCATCAAGCAAGCCATTATTTCCTCCACACGAAGTGATTCTGGAGAACAAAAAATAAGGGCCTCAATATGCCGATGAAGAAAATCCACGCTTACTTTTTTGCTAACTTAGCCTCTATTGAATGCATCGTATGTGGAACAGCCTTCAATCGCTCCTTTGAAATTAATTTTCCCGTATCTACACAAACACCATAGGTGCCGTTCTTGATACGAATCAACGCGTTTTCTAAGTTGATAACAAATTTCTGCTGCCTCGCCGCCAATTGATTCAAGCTTTCTCGCTCCAAGGTATCGGCACCATCTTCCAACAACTTAGAAGTTGATGCCGTGTGATCCGTCCCACTATCATTCTTTTTGCTCAATGTCTCCTTTAGCGAATGAAGTTCTTCTTTTGCCAAGGCTAATTTTTGAAGAATAATCTCTTCAAACTCCTTAAGCTCATCTTTAGAATAAGCGGTTTTTTCTTCTTTGCTCATAGATTACTTGATTATTCGTTCATTCGCGAGACCTTCTCGAAAAATATTTCCCTAAAATACAGCCATCTTTTCACAAACCAAAAATAAATAGGAACAATACCTGGGAGAAAATCACTTTCAAACTTCCTATAATTTCGTAGCCACAACAACCATTTTTTTTATCACCTTGACTCGTCCCGTTAAATCAAACAACTGTACAACCAACACGTAATTTCCAGGTAAAACTCGCCTACCCGCTGCATCAGTTCCTGTCCAAGAATAGGTCCCAGAAGTACCCAATAGCTGGTTCTGTCCCAAAACTAGGACCTCTCGACCATTGGCTGAATACATGGTAAAACTCCCTACCCAGCCGCCCTGATCAAGCTGGTAGCTTATAGTACAAAAATCAGGGCCCCAACTACCCTCTGGATCAAAAACCTTAGGTGTCACTTGAATCAGTTCGTCACTTAGATGCGCGCCAAGGAAAGTCGAATTTAGCTTTCCTGGAGTTGCATGCCCCGAAGTACTGGATGCCGAATGCCAGCTACTTTCAAGCCCTATAGGCGCATTTGGTGCAATGCGTTCAAGCGAAACTCCCTTGCTGCTTCGAAGCAAGGGGTGATGCCAATCTTCCCTGTAGTTCAATGCCTCCACTACCTTTTGCTCTGGTGACACTAACAAAATTGCTCCCCCAGCAATAGGCATACTCGGCAAACTCACCACTTCAAGAAAATTCCCATTGGCAGATTGAGGATAGGAAAATTGAAGCCGTAGGGGATCTACACTCAATGCCAAATAACCTTGAGGGTCAAGCAGCATTCCCTCCTCCCCAAAGGGTCGAATTTGAATGACTTCTCCCCCTTCACTCGCCCGCGTAGCCAAAGACCAACCTGCAATCGAAAGAAATTTTCGCGTACTCGTATTGTGAAGCTCTACAAATTTAGGATCGCCAGCAAAAGGATCTACCAAAACTTCATTTAGAATCAATTCCCCCTCCGCAGCCTTTTCCCCCTGTGCTCAAACAGGATGTAAGGAGCACCGTTGTAGTCGATCTTCTGGCTCACAATGTTCACTTCGTCTAGCGGAATGAAACGTTCGCTGTTGTCGAAACGGAATGT
>JALRIY010000310.1 GCA_023255285.1 Algoriphagus sp. | reverse complement strand
GTACTCGGCATGTCCTTCGTATTCTCCCGACACGCGAGCCCGGTAGTTGTGGAAGGCTACATACTTGCCCAATACGCCACTGTCATTCCCCAATCCATTCGGGAAGCGGGAAGAGGTGGAGTTGAGAAGGATAGCATTGGTATTCAAAGCAGCGGCATTGATAAAGAGTACGTCTGCATAAAATTCTTCCACTTCCTTAGTCAAGCGATCGACGATGCGGACACCTGTAGCCTTGCCTTTTGCCTCGTCGTAGATGACCGAATGCACCACCGCATCCGGACGGATGGTCAAGTTACCGGTTTTTAAGGCCCAAGGAATGGTGGATGAGTTGGAACTAAAGTAGCCTCCAAACGGACAGCCCCGCTGGCATAGGTTTCGGTTTTGGCAGGAACCTCTGCCTTGTGCGGCAAAGGCATCTGCATTGCCATGGATGTGAGCACAGCGTGCCGAAATCACATGCCGTTCTCCTCCATACGCCTTCTTCATGGTCTCGGCGAAGTACTTCTCCACCACATTGAGTTCGTAGCCAGGAAGAAATTCTCCATCAGGTAGGTGGGCGATGCCATCCTTGAATCCAGATACGCCGGCAAACTTTTCCACATGGCTGTACCATTTTTCGATGTCTTTGTAGCGAATCGGCCAGTCTACTGCAAAGCCATCGCGGGCAGGCCCCTCAAAGTCAAAGTCGGACCAGCGCTGTACTTGACGTGCCCAAAGCAGGGACTTGCCTCCCACTTGGTAGCCACGAATCCAATCAAACGGCTTTTCTTGTACATAGGGATGCTCGGCATCTTTTACGAAAAAGTGCATGGCATCCTCTCGAAAGGCATAGCACTTGCTGATGACCGGATTTTCTTGCTTGATTTTCTCGGTGAGCTGTCCCCGGTGGGGAAATTCATGCGGAAGCATGTTCGTTGTCGGGTAGTCTTTGATGTGGGTGACATCCGGACCACGCTCAATCATCAGCGTTTTGACCCCGAGGTCACAGAGTTCTTTTGCTGCCCAGGCACCACTGATGCCAGAGCCGACCACAATGGCCTGATAGGTACGCTCCTGCGTACTGCGTAAGTTAAGATTAGCCATTGATGCGCGGTTTTTGTGGGTCAGCAATCAAGACTGCCCCGTTGTATTCCCCTGGAATGAGGGAGTAAGGAATGATTTCGGTTTGGATGTATTCGGAGGCCATATAGCCTTGGATGGTAAATCGCTTCACGCTGCTCGTGAAATAACCAATTTTGGCAAGGCGATTACCTTCAGAGGTATCCTCACCAGTAAGTGCTCCTGCTTCCAAAAGGAAAGCTTCTTTTTCCTTGGTAGAAAGGGTCTCAAATTTCTTTCCACTTGTTTTTTCTGCATAATCCGGAAATGCCTCCAATCCTGCAGCGAATTTTTCTCGGTTTTCTTGGGTAAAGCAATCGTTGACCATCACAAGGATAAAGTCTACAACTTCCAAATCCAAGGCCCCTTTGATCTCCCCAGCTGGAATGATGCTGTCTGAAATGGCTGCAAGTAGGGCTTTCTGGGTAGCAGTGATTTTGAGGTTTTCGTATGCGGCAAGGATATCGTTCGTACTAAAATCGCAAGAGGGAATCAGGGCTAGCCCTCCAGAGATTAAGGCAATATGCCGCAAAGCATGGCGTCTGTTCATACGTAAAAAAGGTTAGTTATTTGGGTGGTGGTTACAGGAGGTTAAAGTAGGAATTTTATTCTAAATCCGCCACCTAGATTGAATAAATGGTCCACTTACTTGCTTAGCGTGCCTAGCTCACCGAAAGTGGCTGCATTGCCATCAACTGTACGCAGGGCTTTTAGCCGAACATACCGTAGCTGCTGCGGGGCAAATCGGATAAGCTGCTCAATGGGGTTATTCTGAATGTTGGCAAATTCCCCCTTGGCTAGTAGAACCCAGGTGCTGCCATCCAAACTCCCTTCCAAGGCATAATCTGCAATGAATCCACTTGGATACCTCGCCTGCATGGGCAAGTAGCGAAGTCCTTGGAGGGAGACTTCTTTTCCTAAATCGAGTTCCAAGGTATTGGTAGGCGATGTCCAGTAGGTATTGGGCAATTCATCAATGACGGCTTGGGATTTGGAGTCGGTGGAAAGCACCTTCCAGTTTCTTTTCACTAGGTCTAGTTCTTGGCGGCTGATAGCCGAAC
>JALRIY010000030.1 GCA_023255285.1 Algoriphagus sp. | reverse complement strand
AAAAGCGGCATCCTCAATGGCATCAAACAATACAACTTGTCGTTCGATGTATTGCACGTATTTAAATAGGTGATCCAGTTTCTCTTGCTCCTTGTCTACTGACGTGTGTTGGGTAAAAAAATAATCTATAATCTCATTGGGAGACCAATCTTTTGCGTAGCCTTTCTCACAAGCCTGCAATAGAATGGGAAGCAAAGCCCCCACATTCGCCACACCTGAATATGGGAGAGCCGCAAACAAACTGTTGTAAATGGTGTATTTATCTACTACTTCACGCTTAAATTGAGTAACACCCTGGTTTTTTATTTCCTCCATAGTTTAAGTATACTGCTAATCGGCAAACAGCTATTTGTTGGTGAATTATATTTTTCAAAAGCACCAATTTCCACAAAAACGGAACCGTTTTTAAAATATAGTTTAATAATAAATTTACTAATAAAAAAGGATTAAACCTATATTTTTAGCAAAAAAATATATTTTTAATTATGGAATTAATAATTAAATGGAATTATTCGCAATTAAGTCAGGGTCAAAACTAGGTTTGAATTACCTCCGATCTTTGACAACAGTCGGACTGCCCATAGACCACAGCTCCGCTAAATAAACTTCAATCCTTTTTTTCTTTATTTACAGGTAAAAAAGTGGATAATTGACCTTTTAAAATGGATTAAGCCGATAAAAAACCCCTAGGATTCAAGAAAGGAAAACTAGGGGTTTTAAGTCGTTTAATTTATTTTTATTCCACTGAACTAAAGACCATTTGTCTAAATTTCCAGCCGGTCTGGTCTCCATTGCCCGCACCAGAAGTTTGCTTAAAAATCAATCCAATAATCTTATGATTGGGATCTGCAAAATACTGGGTATTGAAGTACCCACCCCAGTCAAAAGTACCTTTGGATCCCATCCCACCCAAGGCTACTCCCCGATCATTTACCACACCAAAAGCCAAACCATAATACCGATCCCAATTCCAAAGATCACCCACCTGATTTTGCATAGCCATGGCAATAGTAACCGGACTCAACAGGCGGAATCCATTGTAAATCCCTCCATTAAGGTACATTTGCAAGAATTTGGCATAATCTTCGGTTGTGCTGGATAGGCCCGCACCTCCAGAAAAGAACGATTTAGCACCTGTTTTGGGGTAGTCAGGATCATAAAAAGTAGTTGGATAGGTTACCCAATTCCCTCCTTGATACGTATGCACATCTACTAAGCGAGTTCCTTGTGCTTCATTAAGGTAAAAACGTGTATCATTCATACCAAGTGGATCAAAAATTCGCTCTTTCAAGAACACATCAAATGGCTTTCCAGAGACAATCTCCACCAAATACCCCAACACATCTAACCCTTCGCTGTAGGTGTATTTGGTACCGGGCTCGTGGTGCAATGGCAATTTGGCTAACCGCTTCACACTTTCTCCAATGGTGACTTCCTCCGTAGTAAACAAATCAACAACACCTGCTTTGTGGTAGATCATTTTCATACGTTCATCTCCATCGATCACTCCATAGCCTAGGCCTGAGGTATGTGTAAGTAGGTGCCGTATCGTGATGACCTGGGCACTTGGCTTGCTTGTGTAGCTGCTATCAGCATAACGAAAAGAAGCCAAAACCTGAGGATTGGCAAATTCTGGAATATACTTGGAAATGGGATCGTCCAAACGAATTTTTCCCTCCTCGTACAATAGTAAAATTGCCGTTGAAGTAATCGCTTTCGTTTGGGAAGCAATCCTAAAGATGGAATTCTTCTCCATTTTTTTACCCTCGGCTACATCAGCAAAGCCTTTGGCTGAATGATAGACAATCTTTCCATCTTTGACAATCATAGCCACCAAACCCGGTACCTGTCCGGACTGAATTGCCTCCTCCAGCATTTCATCTACCTTAGCGATTCGCTCTCTTGAAATACCAGAAACAGGGTTATTGCCTGCTGAACTGATTGTTTGTGCAAAAACTGAAACCCCTATACCAAGGTAAAGCAGGCCATAACTGAGGATTTTTTTCATGGTGATTTTGGATTTGAGAATTAAAAAGTAAGCAAATTCAGAAACAAAAAAAACCGGATTTCTCCGGTTTTTTGATATTTCATTTTGAAAGTAAATTACTTACTCTGGTTTGACTTCAAAGTAGTATTCAGTACCATCTGGGAACATGCCCAAGACCACGATTTCTTGTCCTTTGGAATCTTCCAAGAAGTCAATCATTTCTTGTGCACTACTTACCCGCTTTCGTCCCTTATCTGAAATCACCGAAGTAATAATAAATCCATTCCGAGCACCAGCTGCTCTCCAAGATTCATTGGCATTGGATTTGATCACCGCTCCTCCTGCAATTTTCAATTGTTCCTTCGTTTGTTCCTTGACATCCTCCAATTGAAGACCTTCAAAAGAAAAAACTTTAGGGGCTTCTTTCTTGACAATTTTGGTGTCTCCAGAGAAGTTTTTAAGGGTAGCAGTTACTTTTTGGGCTTTTCCTTCTCTAAGGTAACTCACCTCAACTTTATCTCCTGGTCGTTTTCTAGCAACCAATTCCTGTAGGTTGGCCACCGTATTTACCGACTTGCCGTCAATGCCTACAATAATATCCCCTTCCTTGAGTCCAGCCTCTTTACCGGCAGAATTATCATTGACCCCACCAACATAGACTCCTTGTTCAACAGGGAATTTCTTGCCCAAAAAGTCTGCTAATTCAGGGCTCACATCCTGTATTTGCACGCCAAGAAGTCCACGCTGCACTGCTCCATGATTCAATAAGTCATCCATCACCTTTTTTACCAAGGAACTAGGAACTGCAAAGGAATACCCATTGAATGTGCCTGTTCTGGAAGCAATAGCTGTATTGATTCCGATCAATTCCCCAGCCAAATTCACCAAAGCACCCCCAGAGTTACCCGGATTGACTACAGCATCGGTTTGAAGGAAGGATTCAATCTGTAGGTTATTTTCCACCCCACGAAGAATACCAATATTTCTCGCCTTAGCGGAAATGATGCCTGCAGTAACAGTAGAGTTCAAATCAAAAGGATTGCCTACAGCAAGAACCCATTCTCCAATTTTGGTTTGATCTGAATCCCCAAACTTGATAAAAGGGAAATTTTCACCTTCAATTTTCAATAAGGCTAAATCAGTCGTGGGATCGGTCCCCACCACAGTGGCTTCGTAGCGCTTGTTGTTGTCCAAGGAAATATCCACCCGTGAAGCTCCTTCAATCACGTGATTGTTAGTGACGATGTATCCATCTGCAGAGATGATTACTCCAGACCCTGAACTAATCGGCATGTCACCACCTGGGTTTCTTGGCCCCGCTTCTGGCTGAGGGAATCCGAAAAACTCTTGAAATGGATCCCTTTGCGAACGCGACCGAGGGGAAAAAGAAACCTGGCTTTTCACGTGTACCACTGCAGGAGTTACCAACTCAGCTGAGGCTATGAAGTTGATCCCGTCAGGAACTGTAAAATTGTCTGCCCCTAAAAGGTTGACGAAACTTGTTTGCTGTTTGTCATCAAAGGTACCGGCATTCTGCGGTCTAGCTAAAAAACCTACTCCTGCTACTGCCACGATTCCACCTACCAAAGCGGCCACTAGGACCCCAAGAAAGAATTGTTTTTTATTCATTTTTTTATCGCTTTTTAACCTATAAACATTTTTTATTTACAGCAATTCTAACGCCGATTTCACTAAAAAGTAAGCGGGATTAACAAGAATTAACTGTAATTTTTACCTCGAGTTAGTTAACAAAATAAACTCTTAGAAGTTCGTAAATATGAATTGTTAGTTTTTAAAATCCCGTATTCAGCATCCATATCATTTGCTGAAACTAACTGATAAAAGCATAAAAAAATCCTCCAATTTTGCTTTGGAGGATTGATTGACTCAAGCTAAGAACTTGAACCTTAGGCCTTTTTCACGTTGATTGCGTTGGGTCCTTTTTTACCCTCCTTAACTTCGTAAGTAACTTTGTCGTTTTGAGCAACTTTGTCTACTAAGCCTGTAGCGTGCAAAAACACGTCGTTTTGGGTTTCGTCATCGACGATGAACCCGAACCCCTTGGCTTCATTGTAAAATTTTACTGTCCCGGTAAACATAATAAATTGTGATAAATTGGAATTGAAAGTGGGATAAATGTAACTATTCGATTAAAAAAAACAAAATAATCGTTTTTTTATCTGTAAATGAAAAAAATAATTTTGATTCGACATGCCAAATCTTCCTGGGACAATCCCTGGCTGGATGACTATGAACGCCCACTAGCCGAAAGAGGACTCCTAGATGCGCCCAAAATGGCTACTTCACTAAAAAAAAGAGGAATTAATATAGACCTAATCTGCTCCTCCTCTGCCCAAAGAGCTAGACAAACTGCTAGCATTACCGCCGAAGTATTTGGGTATCCTGAGGAAAAAATCTTCTGGGATAAATCCCTTTATCATGCTTCAGCAAATCATTTGCTCCAATTTATTCAATCTCAATCTGACCAAATACAAACACTGGCTATCGTAGGGCATAACCCAGGACTTACTGAACTAATTAATTTGCTAGGTGTCAACCTAGACAACCTACCCACTGCAGGGCAATTTGCATTTTCACTTGCCACAGCACATTGGAGAGAATTGAACAAAAATACTTGCAGTTATTTCTGGATCGATTATCCCAAAAAAAATTAAAGTCGACGTACATCCTGTACCACCGCTGGAAACTCCTCCGGATGACTCAATATGTACGCCAATTGAGTTGCCACTATTTTGGAATCCGCCAATTCTCCTTGATGAAAATAACCTTGAAACCGCTCCAATGCCGGAAAATCTTCTGCTTTTGCCTCTCTGATTTCAGCTTGCATTTCCGTATCTACCTTTCCTGGGGCAATTGAAAAAACTCGAAAGCCAAACGGCCGAAGGTCTTCGTCTGCCACCCTGGCAAACATATCCAAACCCGCCTTACTACTGCAATAGGAAGCCCAGCCCGAAACGGGAGCATAAGCAGCACCAGAACTCAGATTACAAATGATTTTTTGTCCTGGTACCTCCCGAAACGCATTCACAAAAGAATTGGTCAAGAGCATGGGAGCCAATAAATTGAGGTGGAGTGCAGCTTGCATTTCTTGTAAATTCAGCTTTCCTACAGGCTTAATTTCTCCAATCCAGCCTGCATTATTAATCAAAAAGTAACGATCTGCTTTTACCCCTGAAAAAATAGTAGTCATTATTGTCTCTATTTTAGCAAGGTCAGTAAAATCTACCTCCCATTCCTGCAAGTTTGAATGACTTAAATGAAGTTTGTTTCGTGAAAACCCGAAAACTTCTACCTTATCTTGAGCTAAATAATGCTCCAGAATTGCTCTTCCCAACCCCCTACTGTGCCCTGTCAAAAAGACCGCCGTTTTCATAGATTGGTTTCGGATTTAAAGGATATACTGCGATAGGTCTCTGTTTTTTACCAAAGTACTTAGTCGCTCTTGGACCATTTCCTTGGTAATCAGAATCTTAGAGTTTGGACCAATCAAGTCTGGAACCTCAAAAAGAAAATCGTTGAGTAAGTGGCTCATGACCGTATGAAGCCTACGCGCACCAATATTTTCGACTTCTTGGTTGATCAAAAAGGCCAGACTTGCAATTTCGTCTATGGAATCCTCTGTAAAATCTAGATAAACTTCCTCTGCCTCAAATAAGGCTTGGTATTGCTTGGTTAAAGCATTTTTTGGCTCCTTCAAGATGCGTGTAAAATCTTCTTTGGTAAGCGATTGCAATTCTACCCGGATGGGGAATCTTCCCTGTAATTCAGGAATCAAATCGGAAGGCTTGCTTACATGAAAGGCGCCAGCAGCAATAAAAAGCACATGATCGGTATGGATAACCCCATACTTGGTTGTGACAGAGGAGCCTTCTACAATGGGAAGTAAATCCCGCTGTACCCCTTCGCGGCTGACATCGGGTCCACCTCCACCTTTTCCAGATTTGGATGCAATTTTATCAATCTCATCGATGAAGATAATCCCGCTGTTTTCGGCAAGGCGGATAGCCTCTTCCTTGACTTCATCAAAATCAATTAACTTAGATATCTCTTCTTCCAAAAGAACTTTTCGGGCCTCCGAAATGGAGAGTTTACGCTTTTTCGTCTTTTTGGGCATCATCCCCGAAATCATATCTTGGAGACCCGCCATGCTCGCATCATCCATCATGCCATTTCCCACCATACCAATGCCTACAGGTGCTGCAGCTTTGACTTGAATTTCTATTTTTCGATTCTCCAATTCCCCTTGGCGAAGCTTCTCACGAAAACGGTCTCTCGTACGTTCATTAAGTTCCTCATCCGAAGAAGGCGTCGAACTCCCCTCAGCAGGAAAAGAATTACTACTCGCAAACCCCATTCCCTTTACCGGAGGAATCAAAATATCCAATAAAACTTCCTCTACGGCCTCTGCTGCCTTTACCTTTACTTCCTCTTTTTTGGTTTCCCGCACCAGTTGCACACTCTGCTCTACCAAATCCCGCACCATACTCTCCACGTCACGACCCACATAGCCTACTTCGGTAAACTTAGATGCTTCTACCTTGGTAAAGGGAGCGTTGGCAATTTTAGCTAAGCGACGAGCAATCTCGGTTTTTCCTACCCCGGTGCTCCCAATAAGTAAAATGTTGTTAGGCACAATATCCTTTTGAATATCCGAAGTCACTAGCATGCGCCGAATGCGATTTCGCAAAGCAATAGCCACATTGCGCTTGGCATCCTGCTGACCAATAATGTACTTATCGAGTTCGGCAACGATCTGTCTTGGCGTAAGAGAAAGGGGTGTATGCATGGATTGAGACTAATCTTGAAATTCGGTATTTAAGGTGGTTTTACAAAACCGCTAGCCCTTTCAATTAGAGGGATTGATTTCGGTATTGAAACTAAATTGAAGAGGGCGAACCACTTTTGTAGTCGTTAAAGCTAGTTCCAACACCTCATCCACTTGGGTCACGTAATGGAATTGAATGCCTTTCAGGTAGTGTGCGTCAATTTCTTCAATATCGCGCTTATTCTTGTGACAAAGGATAATCTCTTTGATGCCTGCACGTTTGGCAGCTAAAATCTTTTCTTTAATTCCGCCTACAGGCATTACTTTACCAATCAAACTGATTTCTCCGGTCATAGCTACTCTTGCCTTTACCTTTCGCTGGGTGTACACCGATGCCATAGCGGTCAACATAGTGATGCCCGCAGAAGGGCCATCCTTGGGAACAGCCCCTGCTGGCACATGAATGTGCAAGTCGTACTGTTCAAAGACGCGGTGGTCAATCCCCAATTCCTCAGCCTTGGACTTCAAATAAGAAAGTGCCGTCATGGCAGATTCCTTCATTACCTCACCTAACTGACCCGAAAGGGTCAACTTTCCTTTACCCCTGCTCAAACTAGATTCGATAAATAGAATTTCGCCACCTACGCTTGTCCAAGCCAAGCCGGTCACTACCCCAGCAATGCTATTGTCCTGGTAAATTTCCTTGTCAAAAATCGGAGCGCCTAAGATTTTACGAACTGCCTCAGGGGTGATTTTGGATGCATACTCCTCTTCCATGGCAATGGATTTGGCAATATTCCGAACCACCTTTCCGATCACTCTTTCCAAGCTTCTCACACCCGATTCACGGGTATATTCTTCAATAAGCTTCTGCAGTGCTGCCTTTTCAAAGGTGATCTCCCGTGATTTCAAACCATGTTCGGCACGCTGCTTGGGTACCAAGTGCCGCTTGGCGATCTCCAATTTTTCCTCTTGGGTATACCCCGTCACCTCGATGATTTCCATACGATCCCGTAAGGCAGGCTGAATGGAATCGAGGGAGTTGGCTGTGGCTATAAAAAGCACTTTGCTTAAGTCGTATTCTACCTCGATGTAGTTGTCTAGGAATGCGTAGTTCTGCTCTGGATCTAGCACTTCCAAGAAGGCTGAGGAGGGATCTCCTCGGAAATCGGAAGAAAGTTTATCGATCTCATCCAACACAAAAACAGGATTAGAGATTTTAACCTTTTTCATGTTTTGAATCACCTTGCCCGGCATGGCCCCCACATAGGTTTTGCGGTGGCCACGGATTTCCGCTTCATCGTGCAAGCCTCCTAGGGACATACGAATGTATTTTCTACCCAATGCGGAGGCGATGGATTTCCCAAGGGAGGTTTTACCCACACCTGGAGGACCATACAAACAAAGAATTGGGCCTTTGAGGTCATTCTTTAATTTTAAAACCGCCAAATACTCAATGATGCGGTCCTTAACTTTTTCCAGTCCAAAGTGATCTGCATCCAAAATCGCACGCGCATGCTTCAGGTCAAAGTTGTCTTGCGTAAATTCATTCCATGGCAATTCCACCAAGGTTTCTGCATAATTCAGTGCAATGGGATATTCCGCTGCAGAAGGGTTGATCCGTAAGATTTTTTCCAACTCTTTCTCAAAATGCTTCTTCACCTCTGCTGGCCAGGCTTTCAGTGCCCCTTTGGCACGAAGGTCCTCCACTTCTTTTTCAGGCCCTTCTTCCCCAAGTTCGGTTTGAAGTACCCTCATCTGTTGGCGAAGGAAATAATCCCGCTGCTGCTGGTCGATATCGGTGTGTACCTTTTTGTGAATTTCTGACTTCAACTCCAGCATCTGGATGTCTTTCATCATAAACTCAAGGAGCAAGGTAGCACGTTCTACTCCATCGTTGATTTCCAGAAGGCGCTGCTTGGCTTCTACTGGTGCATTGATATTAGAAGACAAAAAATGGGTCAAAAATGCCGTATTGTCAATATTATCCAAGGCCACCTGTGCTTCTCTGGGTATTTCGGGATTGAGGTGAAGAATCTTAATAGCTGCTTCCTTAAGCGACTCTTCCAATGCCTTAATTTTCTTGGAATTTTTGGGGAAATTTTCTTCTAGGTAGTCCACTTTGGCCATGAAATACGGATCGTCAGTGACTTGCTCCCGAATAGCGAAACGCTTTTTCCCCTGAATGATGATGGTGGTATTGCCATCAGGAAGCACAATCATCTTGATGATTTTGGCCAAGGTGCCGACCTGGTACAGGTCTTCCCAACTTGGATCGTCCTGATTGGGCTGAATCTGTGCGCAAACGCCAATGTACTTGTTTCCTTTTTGTGCCTTCTTCACCAATCGAATCGAGCGCTGACGTCCTACGGTGATGGGAATGACTACCCCTGGAAATAGGACTGTATTGCGAACCGACAGGATAGGGATCTCTTCTCCATAGGCTTCCTTGGAATTGACCTCGTCTTCTTCATCCGTGATCAACTGAATCAAGTCACCTTCACCGGCAAACTCGCCGTTCATTAAATTATGGAATAAAGAGTTTTCGAATTGGCTCATAAAGACAGATTGACAGCCTGCTGTCAGGATATAACTAAAATAAGGGAAGAACTCGGGCTAGACCCAAGTTCTTCCGTATGATTCAATTGAAATGCCAAACCGGGAGTTGGCCATATTGACAGACCGACTAGAAGATGAGTTTGAGGATATCGTTACCGATGGCAAAGACCATTAAACCTAGTAAGATAACCATACCCACCTTTTGTGCATATTCCAAAAACTTGTCAGATGGTGCACGACCAGAGACCATTTCATAAAGCAAAAAGACCACATGTCCTCCGTCTAGAGCTGGAATTGGAAGTAAATTCATAAAGGCCAAAATCATGGAAATCAAGCCCGTGATGCTCCAAAACTTCACCCAATCCCATTGGTTGCCATAAATTTTGGCCATCCCAATTGGACCACTCACATTTTTGGTGGATACCTCGCCGGTAAACATTTTTCCCAAGGCCTTTGCATTCACGACTACCGCTCCAAAGGCACGAGAAGTCCCACGGGAAAGCGCTTCCATAAATCCATATTCCTTTCTTACTGGTTCTAATAAGAGATTGGCTGCGATACCTATTCGCGCGTCTTCCGAGACAGGGACAGTTAACGTATCTTCCTGTGCCCCACGGCGACGGACCAAGGAAACAGAATTATTTTTTACCTGCTTTAAGGCAGATTGCATCTCGTCGAAGTAGGTGATCGGACTTCCATTCACGGAAATAATTTGGTCGCCAACTTCAATACCCGCCTGATCTGCCCCTGTACCGGGCTCCACAACACCCACATCAAAAGGCATACGCACCGCGATAAACTTACTGAAGGCCTCTTCCGAGTTGAAGCTATTGATAAACCCTTTTGGGATTTCTACTTTAATTAGTTCTCCTTGACGATCGACAGTGTAATAGCCATTTTCGCTCAGTAGTGCAGATCCACTACTCAATTCTCCAATACTTTTGTAGGGCTGTCCATTCACATCCAATACCTTGTCCCCGGTCTTCAAGCCAATTGCTTCCCCGTATTCGTACGCTACTATTCCATTCTCAATCACTTGGTCTCGAGAAAAATACGTTTCACCGTTGGAATATACCAGCGTGACAAAGATGATAATCCCCGTGATCACGTTGACGATAATTCCACCCAACATAACGATCAGACGTTGCCAAGCTGGTTTGGCACGAAACTCCCAAGGCTGGGGTTCGGATGCTAACTGAGCGGTATCCATGGACTCGTCTACCATCCCTGATATCTTCACAAACCCCCCAAGAGGGATGGCTCCGATGGAATATTCGGTATCACCCCATTGAAATCCTGCGATTTTTGGAGGAAATCCGATAGAAAATTTTTCTACGCGCATGCCAAAAAGTTTGGCGGTAAGCAAGTGTCCCAACTCATGAAGTCCCACTAGGATTGACAATCCTAGGAGAAGTTGGCCCACCATAATTAAGGTTTCCATTTAGTTTCTTGACTTAAGTAAATTTTCTGTGAATGTTCTAGTGATTCGGTCGGTTTCGATGTAGTCCTCCAACTGAGGACGAGAAATAAACTCCGATCGGGTTAAGGTTTCTTCGATCAAATCAGACATTTCCAAAAAGCCACTCTGCCGGTTGAGGAAGGCGGCCACTGCAATTTCGTTGGCTGCGTTCAGCACACAAGGCGCATTACCTCCTGCCGCTAGAGCATCGTAGGCGAGTTGCAGGTTTCGGAAAGTCTTCAAATCAGGTTGTTCAAAGGACAATTGTGGGTAGCTGGCAAAGTTAAACCGCTCTAAGTTACTCTTCAATCGATCCGGATAACTGAGTGCAAACTGAATGGGAATACGCATGTCTGGCAAGCCGAGTTGTGCTTTTATGGATCCATCTTCAAATTGAACCAAGGAATGAATGATACTTTGGGGATGCACCACCACCTCAATCTGGGCTGTCTTAAGTCCAAAAAGCCACTTAGCTTCGATGACCTCCAATCCCTTATTCATCAAGGATGCAGAATCAATGGTAATTTTTGCACCCATATCCCAGTTTGGGTGTTTGAGCGCCTGTTCTCGGGTCACCGTCTCTAAATAGGCGCGGTCTTTTCCTCGAAATGGCCCACCTGAAGCTGTGAGAATTATTTTTTCGATGGGGTTGTGAAATTCACCCACCAGACATTGGAAAATAGCGGAATGTTCGGAATCTACGGGATAGATATTGACTCCATGCTGCTTGGCAAGAGCGGTAATCAACTCCCCTGCCACGACCAAGGTTTCCTTGTTGGCTAGCGCAATCTGCTTTCCTGCCCGGATGGCATGTACTGTAGGAATCAAACCAGAGTACCCGACCAGCGCAGTCAACACCAGATCAATGGTCTCCATTTCCACCACTTGAGCAATTGCTTTTTGACCTGCAAAGACTTTGATTGGCGCAGAAGCCAAGGCTTCCTTGACTTTGGTATAGTTTGCTTCATTCCCGATGACCACAGCATTAGGAATAAATTCCAAGGCTTGTTGAATCAATAAGTCGGCATTATTTTGGGCAGTAAGGACCTCTACACTAAAATTTTCAGGATGTTGACGAATGACATCCAAAGTCTGGGTTCCTATACTCCCTGTGCTTCCCAGAAGTGCTACACGCTTGATTGATGTCATTTAGGTAATGCTATAAAAATTAAAACCCAGTTCAGAGAAGAAGGTTGGGAAATGAACTGACAAAATTACCAATTGGACTGAATTTATAGGTACATCTCGTCAGATTTTAGTACTTGGGCTAATTTTTGTCTGATTCTTTTTTGAGAAAATTTCTGAAAACATTACTAGTAAACTAAGGATCACTCGTTTGTACCGAAAATAAAACATAGATATGCTTCACTCCAAAATCGAATCTATCGGAATTCCCTTTCTAGCAGGTCTAGCCGGTGCTGCCTTATGGACAGCATTATTTTCAAGTCCAGAATCTTCCAGCCTACCTTCCATAGGAAGAAATGTGCCTGCACAATTTTCCACTATTTCAAGTTCAAGCTTGGGGCTATCGACCGAATCCTTTGTGGAAGCTTCCCAAAGTAGTACGGGCTCGGTGGTATTTATCAAAAACTTCAGTGGTACTGATTACCGTCGTTATAGCATGTTTGATTACTTTTTTGGGACTACGCCAAGTCAACGGGTGAGTACAGGCTCGGGGGTAATTTTCACCAAAGACGGATACATTCTCACCAATGCCCACGTCATCGATGGGGCAGAGACCTTGGAAGTAGTGCATCAAAAACAAACCTATAAGGCCAAGTTGGTGGGAACGGACAAAAATACCGACATCGCCGTATTGAAAATCGAAGCGAAAAATTTGCCCGAAATCAAGTTAGGATCTAGTAGAGCGCTCCAAATCGGAGAATGGGTCCTTGCTGTAGGCAACCCCTTCAACCTTACCTCCACTGTGACTGCCGGCATTGTCTCTGCCAAGGAACGACAAATCAATATTCTAGGAGGTGATTTTCCATTGGAAAGTTTTATCCAAACTGATGCCCCAATTAATCCAGGTAACTCCGGTGGGGCCTTGGTGAATGTCCGTGGCGAACTAGTGGGAATCAACACCGCTATTCTATCTCGAACGGGTTCCTACACCGGTTATGGATTTGCTGTACCGGTAGATGTGGCTGTGAAGGTAGCCAACGACCTAATTCAACACGGAGAAGTTCAAAAGGCCATTCCTGGAGTCGAAGTCACCGAAATCACACCCGAATTGGCCAAAGAAATGTCCTTAAATAGTTTGGACGGAGTAGTAGTTACGCGAGTCCTAAAAAGTGGGGCAGCAGAGAAAGCTGGCCTACAAACCGATGACTTGATCACGCAAATTGGCGATTGGAAAATCACTGGCAAAGGAAGTTTTGAGGAAGCCCTATCCTATTACTATCCAGGAGATCAAGTGAATATTAGCTACCAGCGCGACGGTAAGTCCACCACTTCCTTGCTGACCCTTCAAAACCTAGAAGGCGGTACAGGCATCAGCAAACGAGAGTTTTACAGTTCAGAAGTGCTAGGTGCTCGTCTCGAATCCATCAATGCCATCGACAAGGATCGACTCAAACTCACCTATGGAGTAAAGATTACCTCATTGACCAACGGATACTTGAGCAACCTTGGTTTCCGAGAGGGATTTGTGATCACTCACATCAACGAGATGCCAGCCAAGGACCCTAAGGCATTGGGTCCTTACTTGGAGAAGTTCAGTGGTCGATTGGTGTTGGAGGGTGTTTCGCCTAATGGGCAACCCTTTACCCAAAGTTATCAGGTGAGGTAAAGAGAACAGGTCGACAGTTGACAGACCACGGTCCACGGCTCATTGAATTGACCCCAAACTTAGACTAAGGTTTGGGGCTTAATTCAATCTGAAATAAATCAGCGTGTTTTTTCTAATTATCCGCCGCGTCGGAGTGTGAAAAAGAAAAAAATTAACGGAATAGAAATCCAGAAGGTCCTCGGCCAACCGTTAGTTTGGTGACTTCTGCACCAGATTGTTGGTAAACCACTACCTCACCGTTTCCTTGGAAGCCTCTGGCATTGGCCAAATAAACTTGCTGTAAATCAGAGTTATAGCCAATTCCATAAAAGCCTGAACCTTTTTTCCAATCAGACACTAAGGTACCAGTGCCAACTGATACTACGGATATCCCATCTTGGTAGTCAGGCCATCCCGAACTGGTCAACACATAGAAGGTATCGGCATCCCCTTTTGCTATCCGACCAGTGGCCTGAGCGATGGGAAAGTTGCGGATTTCCTTTTGGCTTAATCCACTTTTGGAGATGGAAACGAAATAGACTTTCTGAGCATCGTAACAAAATACCCAGAGGTCCCCATTCAACTCAAAGAACTGAACCGGCTGGCCAGGCATTTCCAAGGTTTTGAAAGGCAGTTCGGCGTTGGCATCCAGCACCTCCACCTTTTTACCCTCCGAACCCGCTACAAATACATAAGATCCAAAGGCGTAGAGGTCCTCAGGTTTACTGGAAACGGGAATCTTTTTCTTCACTAGTCCACCGTCCAAGCCTTGCACCACCGCCACGTAGGAGGATGGGGTATTGTAATTGGCATCGTAAGGCCCATAATCCGAAATAAATAATTTGCCTCGGGCAGTAACGACCGATCGGGGTTGGTCCAAATCCTCATCCACGGCTCCAATCGACTTAAAATCTCCAGGCTGTACCACTTCCACTTTACCCGTGTTTGCCACCAAATAAAGGCGATCTTCCTCCAAGACCAAGTCCTCCAATAGCCCCGCAAAAGGCCGCCCATTAGCTTTTTCAAATACCGAGGGGGTGAGCATTCCAGTACTTGGATCTAGGTGAGTTACCTCTCCGTCATTAGCACCAAACGCCCCTTCATTTAGGATCAGAATTCCGGTATCGTATACCCCCAGTGGGCGTTCATCGGTCGTTGGGTCACAGGCCGAAAAAATCAGGGTAAGCAGGAATAAAGGCAGGAAAGACTTGCTAAATTGGATCATAATGTAAGCGTTAAATTGAGTTGGTAGGATCGTCCCGGCATGGCCCGTAGGTAGAGCACTTGGTAGGATTGATTAAATACATTGAGTACTTGAAAACGTAGCGGCATTTGCAGCGATTTCCACTTGGCTCCTGAATAAGTAAAGCCAAGGTTGCCTAGCGCAAAGCCTTCCAGAATTCGCGAATTCTCTGAAGCAATGCCTCGCTGCCCCACATAAAAGCACGAAAGGTCAAGGGCGAAATCTTTTCGTTTCACCTGCAATCCCGCATTTCCTTGATGCTTGGGGCTGTAGGGAAGTTGCTTCGATTCTTCTTGGGTGAGGTCTCGCGTACTGGAATAGGTATAGGCGAGGTGTGCTTGCCAGTTCAAGCGGCCTATAGTCCAGGAACTCTCACCTTTGTATTCCAGCCCTTGATTGTGGACCTCTCGGATATTTTCTGGGCTCCATAAATTGCCTTTTGGTAGCCAAATGATCCAATCCTCTACCTGCATTCGGTAATAGGTCAGGCGATGTGACCAAGAAAAAGTCCCAATCTGCTTGAGTTGGAAGCCCATTTCTGCGTTTTGGCTCTTTTCAGGTCGAAGATTCGGATTTCCTCCCGGCTTCCAGTAGCGATCGTTGAGTGTAGGCAGTTTCATCCCCAGCCCGAAAGCTGTTTTGAAGTGAAGGCTCGTTCGATCACTTTCAAAAAGCATCCAGTCCAATCCTAGACCAGGCAGAAAGGGAACGAGTTCACTGGGATAGGCCAGTTGGCGGAGATTGAGGGAAACCGAAATCCGCTCTCCCTCTTGCCAGCCCAAACTCTGGTAGGCCTCCCAGCGCTGCTCGGTGACAGTGTAGGTACTCAAGTTGGCATACATCCAAGTCCCGCGAACACCCGCCCGCAAGGCCCAATTGCCAGCCGATGGGAGTTCCCAATCGAGCCCTAGCAGGCCTTGGCTGGTTTGATTTTCTACTG
>JALRIY010000309.1 GCA_023255285.1 Algoriphagus sp. | reverse complement strand
CTTTTGGGAGACTCCGAGGGTCTACAGTTTGAAGACAATAAATTCGATGCAGTCATCGTTTCTTTTGGAGTAAGGAACTTTGAAAATCTGGAAAAAGGGTTGGCAGACATGTACCGCGTGTTGAAGCCAGGAGGAAAGACCGTCATTCTTGAATTTAGTAAACCCAAGGCATTTCCGATGAAACAAGCCTATGGGTTTTATTCAAACGTGATTCTGCCACAAATCGGGAAAATTGTATCCAAAGACAATTCTGCCTATACTTACCTTCCAGAATCCGTAGCAGCTTTTCCAGATGGAGAAGATTTTCTATCAGTATTAAAGAAAGTAGGCTTCAAAAGCACCCTATGCAAACCACTCACTTTTGGCATCAGCTCCATCTACGTAGGACAAAAGTAATAGTCCTCAGCCTATTGTTAGGGTGTGTAGTGGCTAAAAGTAATGCCCAAGGTTATTTTGGATTAACCAACAATTCGGGCTCGGATGATAAGCTGGTCTCCTATGGGTTTTTTCTTGGAGCTCATACAGCGAGCTACCAATTACGCTATTCTCCTGAATTTCTAGATCCAGCCCAGACAACCAATACGACTGTTCATTCTTTATTTCCAAAATTCACCCCTGGATTTTCCCTGGGATTTATAGGTATTTTTCGATTTCACGATCAGGTGAACTTAATTTTTACCCCAAAAATCGGTTTTTACGAATACAAAGTGGATGTCAATTACTTTGATGGAACTGCAGCAAATTTCCCAAACAGTGATCCTGCTGCAAGCATACCCAACTTAGGCTACCGTACAGAAGAATTGGTCAATGAGGCTACCATGGTTGAGCTTCCGGTCGTATTTAAGTACCGATCTATGCGATTCAACAATACACGTATGTTTTTTGTAGCAGGAGGAAGTTACCTGTTCAACACTAAGGCACGTGAGGAAATTAATTTAGACCCCATCGTCACTGCAAGCAGAGACTTTACTGTAGAAGCAGGAATGGGATTTGAGATTTATTTCAAGTACTTCAAGTTTGCTCCTGAGATACGGTTTTCACACGGTATTAACAACCTTTACATCCCTTCCGATAACACTCCAGATATCAAGAATGCCATTTCCTCCCTACGCCGAAAGGGAATTAGCATTTTGCTCAATTTTCAATAGTCAACGGTTGACAATCCATGGTCCACAGCAGATTGTAGTTCACTCGTACTATTTATTGTGAACTACCTGCTTTTTTCGAATTCCAACTTGCTGTCGCCTTAGAACCGTCGACCTTGGACTACCCCTTTAATCAAATTTCTTTTTTTATCTCAGATGCCTTTATCTATTTTGATACCATGAAGCCGAGCACCAAAACCGAAATCCTTGCTGGAGTCAGTACCTTTTTAGCTTGTTTTTATATTATTATCGTCAATCCAGCGATCCTTTCGGTTACAGGGATGCCCTTCTCTGCCGTAGTTACAGCAACAGTATTGGTATCATCCTTTGGTAGCTTGATGATGGGACTCTATGCCAGAAACCCCATCGTAGTAGCCCCAGGCATGGGGATCAATGCCTTTTTTGCCTATACCGCTGTCTTGGGTTTTGGCCTGACGATTGAAGAAGCCTTGGGAGCAGTATTTTGGTCTGGGATTTTATTTCTACTCCTTTCCCTATTCAATGCCCGAGAAAAAATCATCCGCGCCATTCCCAGTTCCCTCCGCCATGCTGTCTCCGCAGGTATTGGATTATTCATCTGCTTTATCGGCTTTCAAAACGCCCATTTTATTGTTGCCAATCCTGCTACTTTGGTGAGCATGTCCTCCTTCAAGGACCCGATAACGCTCACTTTTCTTGCAGGACTGCTCTTCACAGGGGTATTGACCTTACGAAAAGTTCCAGGAGCCCTCCTATTTGGAATTGCTTTTACCACCGTGCTCGCCTGGCCAATTGGACGCTGGTGGGGAGATGCCACAGAGGTTTCTGGGGAAGTTGCTACCTTAGTCAACTATACTGGAATTTTCGCTTGGCCAGACTTTAGTTTGGTAGGAAAAGCTGACCTAATCGGCTCCTTGCGCTATAGCTACCTACCAGTGATTTTTGTGTTTACCTTTACGCTATTGTTTGACGGGATTAGTACCTTCGTCGGCTTGGCAGAGGCATCCGGACTCAAAGATGCAGAGGGTAATCCCCAAAATATGCAAAAATC
>JALRIY010000308.1 GCA_023255285.1 Algoriphagus sp. | reverse complement strand
TATCGTCGCCAAGCATATCTCGGCCGTTGTCGGTAAACCATAATTCTTTGCTGATTGGATGCCAATCCATGCCAACAGAATTACGAACCCCATGGGCGTAGATTTCAGGTTTTGCACCTGGCTTGCTTACATCCAACCGGGTGATGCTTGCAAAAATAGGATTTTCAGACACACAGATATTGCAAGGAGCACCGACTGGGATGTACAGTAAGCCATCGGGACCAAAGGCAATAAACTTCCAACCGTGGTGGGCTTCGTCTGGGTAGTTCTCATATACTATTTCAAAAGTTGGATTTTCTAGATTTTTCTCGATGTCTTTGAAACGTAAAATCCGAGATACTTCCGCCACATACAGGTCTCCATCCTTAATGGCCACTCCATTTGGCATACGAAGGTTATTGGCAAGGATGTATTTGCTGTCTGCTTTTCCATCGCCATTTTCATCTACGAGAGCATAGACATTTTTTTCTAGTCGATTACCTACGAATACAATCCCGCTTTCTGAAATCGCCATCGATCGTGCATTAGGGACATCTGCGGCCCATATGTCAATCTTAAATCCTTCTGGGAGTTGGATTTTGACCAACTGCACATCGGCTTTGGCTTCCGTAATCGAGACTTTAGTGCCTACTGGAGTAGAAGATGTGGCTGACTTTTCTTCGCTGCAAGCGAAAAGGCTTAGCAGAAGAACAGCAGCAATAGCCGGTAACAATCGAAAGGTTTGAATCATCAGGTTGAATTTTGGGTAAATTTAAGCGAATAGTTCTGAGAATGATTCAGATTAGACTGGAGTATTGGTTATTTTTGCGGCATGTTATCCATTAGTAACCTCTCTTACTTTATTGGTGGTCGTGCGCTGTACGAAAATGCCAACTTACACATCAAGCCCAAAGATAAAATTGGCCTAGTAGGTCAGAATGGTACTGGGAAATCAACCTTGCTCAAAATTATCCATGGGGATTACCTACCCACCACTGGGGAGGTACAGAAGGCTAAGGATTGTACCATTGGATTTCTAAATCAAGACTTACTGTCCTATCAATCGGATGATTCCATTTTAGATGTTGCATTGGCAGCATTTAAAGAGACTTTGGCGATTCAAGAAGAAATAGACCAGGTGCTGAAATTGATGGAAACAGATTATTCGGAAGAGGTAATCAACCGACTGGCTCATCTTCAGGATCGATTTGAATCCAATGAGGGCTATACAATTAAAGCCAAAGCTGAAGAGGTATTGGAGGGGATTGGGTTTCAAACCAATGACTTGCAGAAGCCTTTGCGCCAGTTTTCTGGAGGATGGAGGATGCGTGTCATGCTTGCCAAATTGCTATTGGAAAAGCCAGCCTTGTTGATGCTGGATGAACCGACCAACCATCTGGATCTTCCTTCTATTCAATGGGTGGAGAATTACCTCAAAAATTACGAAGGTGCTGTAGTAGTCGTTTCTCACGACCAGACTTTTTTGGATAATTGCATTAGTACCACAGTGGAGGTGGCTAACCAGACTTTAACTTCCTATCCAGGTAATTACTCCTTTTACAAGGAGGAGAAAAAATTACGGATGGAGTTGCAGCAAAACGCCTACGAAAATCAGCAGCAACAAATCAAGCAAACAGAGCGATTTATTGAACGTTTCCGAGCAAAGGCTACCAAGTCCAATCAGGTACAATCCCGAATTAAGGCATTGGATCGAATGGAGCGTGTGCACGAGGTAGTGAATGACGAGGCATTTGTGAATTTTAAATTTAAATTTTCACAAAAATCAGGTCGTGATGTAGTAACCTTGGATCAGGTATCCAAAGCTTATGGGGACTTGACGATTTTGAAAAATACCATTGCTAGAATTGAGCGTGGGGATAAGATTGCCTTGATTGGAGCCAATGGAAAAGGAAAATCCACTTTACTACGCATTATTGCGGGAACAGAGGCAGTTTCTGGTAAGCGGGGAGAGGGTCACAACGTAATCAAATCCTTTTTTGCGCAGCATCAATTGGAAGCATTGACCTTAGATAACGAGATCATTCAAGAAATGTCTCAGGCAGGAAGCGGTAAAACAGAAATGGAGCTGCGGGGTGTTTTGGGATGTTTCCTTTTTTCTAACGAAGAAGTATACAAAAAAATCAAGGTATTGTCAGGTGGGGAGAAGTCAAGAGTGGCTTTAGCCAAAACCCTCATT
>JALRIY010000307.1 GCA_023255285.1 Algoriphagus sp. | reverse complement strand
AATCGATAAAATGGTCTTTTCGGGGCCCAAAGTTTCCATCACTGACTGGATATCTTCTAGTGCAGGAGAAATTTTCCAAGACTTTGATTTTGCCATTTCGGATAGGGATAAAAAGTTTAGTTCTTCTGGAAGAGCTCCGCCAAAGCGTCGATCACTGCCTCCGTTGTTAGTTATTTGTACTCGAATGACTGCGTAATCTATTTCTTTCGAAATAGCTGGTAATTTTTCACCTTTCAATTTGTCGTATTCTCCTCTAGTGACTTTGTAATTTGCCCAAGCACGTTCTTTAAATAAGTCTACATTCATTCCCATGGTGAAAATTTTAAGAGTGTCCTCACCTTTAGGCTGCTTAAGTGGGAGCACGGATTTATTCTGAAGTAGAACGATTGATTTTCGTTGGGCTATGTCTGCTTTTTTTTGAAAAGAGGCATTCCCTACGATATAGGCAGCTCGATTGGGATCGACATAGGGATTTTCAAAGAGGCCTAATTCAAATTGTTCTTTTAGTAGTCTTGTTACAGATAGATTGACTCGACTCTCGGAAAGTTTGCCTGATTCCACCAAAGCTACTATTTGTTGGTTGTTGCTAAATCCAGAAAGGATATCAGTACCTGCTTCTAGAGCGATGAGTAGTTGTTCCTCCACGGTTTTATCTTCTAGCCCCCACGCTCGATCTCCAATAATTCCGGTGTCAGAGTTTACATAGCCTTTAAACCCAAGTTTATCACGTAAGAGATCGGTCAGGATACCTTTTGAAAAAGCCATTCCTACATAATTTGGGAGGTAGGATTGGCCAACAGGAATGCCGTAGTAGGCCATTATCGAAGAGGCACCCGCATCAACTGCAGTCCGGAAAGGAGCCAAGTGGTAGTCAAACTTACCAGCTGGATAAACTTGGTTTTTCCCAAAATCATAATGTGGATCGCCTCCACCTTCTTGAGGACCACCACCCGGAAAATGCTTGATTGTCAGTGCAATGCTTTTTGAATTCAGGTACTCCCCTTGGAGATTTTTAATTAAAACGGAAATAATTTCAGAAGCCAATTCGCTGTCTTCGGTGAATGTTTCATGCACTCGATACCATCTTGGTTCTGTAGATAAGTCCGCCATATATCCATACATCCCACGTAAGCCAATGGCTCGCCATTCTTCAGCCATGATTTTGGCAAAGTCAGCAATTAGTTCCATGTCTCGGGTAGCAGCCAAACCACTTTCTTTTGGCCAAGCAGAGAAAGAACCTGATTCTTCATTTATTCCAGCTCTAGCGTCAATTTCCATGTGGTTTCTGGAATTGGATTTAAAGAGTGCGGGAATTCCTAACCGGGTGCTTTCAGAAAGTTCTTGTACCGCATTCATAAATTGCGCTGCTTCATAGGGGCTTATTTGTGTTCCTGCAAACCCATTTCCAGGCCCGGTACTTACAGGATTGTTTTTGACGGTATTTCTGAATACAAATCGGGTCATTTTCTGGTTTTCAATCAGGTCCACAGCCCCCTCTGTCATTTCCCCTTTTTCTCCTGCATTGAGCGTGTTGATCAACAGCATTCCCGCTTTTTCTTCCAGGGTCATCTGATCAAGCAAATCCGCAATTCGCTTGTCCAATGGTTGTCGCCAATCTTCGTAAATATCCAGTCTTTTATTTTTGTTAAGATCCTTGAAATGGGCTTGATTTTGGTGCAGCAAGTCTACTGCTCGAGCTTCAATCCGAGGCTGATTCGTGTAAGTGCCTTGTGCTATAGCTTGGCTTGCTACTGAAAAAAACAATGCAAATCCCGTAAATGCTAGTTTCATATGTTTAGGTTGGGTTGACTGCCTAGGGTTAAAATAAGTAATTCAGTATACGGATTGCAACTTTCTCCAAAATAGTTGGCAATCAAATAAATACAAATGAATGAGTACCACTACTTTCTTTAATGAAGTTAAAATCTGATTAAAAATAGTCAAAAGCTCATTGACCATCACTTCATTAATTTAATTAACCCAAGCTATTTTTTTTACGAGCTTCACATTTTTACTTTTTGTTCGTAAAAAATTGCGTCATAAAGTTAATTTTGAGCATGCCTTCAGATCACCTTAATTTAATTCCATTTTTAAAAGAATTAGCTGCCCAATTGGAAGGAACTCTCCAATGGGATACTCTCACCAAAACCCTCTATGCAACCGATGCATCGGTGTACCGGG
>JALRIY010000306.1 GCA_023255285.1 Algoriphagus sp. | reverse complement strand
CAATGGTCTGTGGTAGTTCGGCGGTTCGGTACTGGGCAACGGCTCCTACGGAACTCACCAACTTGCGGATAGGTAAAAACCAACGAACGAAGCTCTCCGAAGGAAGCGTAGCGATAAATTGATTCTCTTCTTCCTGAATGCGAATCAACTCTTTACCTATGGCCTGATTGGGCACCTTTTGCGTTGCAAAAAAGGGTTCGTTTTGATAGAGATTTTGCAGATATGCCCAAGCACTTAGGGCTTGCTCTCGCTTTCCTTGCTCTTGGGTATACTGTTCAAACCAGCGGTTCTCTTGCCCTTCCAAAATTCGAATGCTGCTCGCCTCGCTGAGCACTTGTCCTGCTAATGAAACCCCTATTTTTTCCAAAATCACTACAAAAGGCTTTTTGTCTTCTCCGGAAAGGAAGGCAACTCCATAATCTTGGGGAGAATAGGGGATCGAAAATTGCCCCTCTTCATCCGCTTTAGCACTAGAAATAGTATAGGTATCAAATCCCTTTGTTCCTTCCAGGGTAATGATTTGATTGGCTAAGGAAGGAAAGGTTCCAGACAAATTCTGGGCAATTGAGGGACCAACCAAAAAAAATAAACACGAAAAGAGAACTAGGTTTGCTTTCATAGGGATGTTGCTAGTAAATAGAAGATTCAAAAGTATCCAAAAGCGAGACTATTTGAATATTAGTTGTTGAAAAACCCTTCGTTCAAATTAATTTTTGATGCAGCGCACCGAATACCCACGCGCACGTGCATAGGGATTTTCAAAGGCGCGGGTAGAATTATAGGCGAATGCTTCTGCATCGTTGGTACTAGATCCCCCGCTTACTGTACTTGTCCAGGCAAAGCCATAAGGTACTGAAGGAGTTCCGGCTAATGATTCAGCAGGAATCACTCCCAATTGATCTCTCCAACCTGCATAGGGCAACTTTAACACTGAATTAAAGGCTTCAACTCCTGTATTGATATTTTCATCAATAAACTCTTGCTTGGTTGGAATCCGGAATCCTAGTGGGCAGGGATTATTGATACCGCCAATCCCTTGCCAAAGCACATTACTTTGAGGATTTCGCCAATCGTCAGTTGTGCTATCGAATTGAATCACTAGGAAATCACCATGCCCAGGCTGATTCAAGCTTGTTGGCCCTCCTCGTGTTCCCGAAAGTCGACACTGGTGTCCATCTGGACCTCTTCCCCATTGGTATAAATCCCCAAATGCTAAAGCATCTGTACTAGATGTGGCTACACGGTCTGCCCCCAGGTTTCGATCCATCCATTTTTTTCCAGTGACAGGGCTGGTAACTTCCACTACAGCAGTTCGTACCTGAGGATTGCAATGCACGGTCCCAGGAGGATAAGCAGCGCTTGATTTGAGGTGTCCTCCAAAAAGTTGGGCCTGAAGGTTCCCAATACAAAACATATGTATAAGCAACCCAATGAATAGTATATTTTTCATTCCAGTTTAGTTTTCAGTAGCCATACTCACATAGACCACCGTCCCAACGGCGATAAAGGAATACATATGGGCTTTCCCTGTCGTCAAAGAAGTGGTACCCATGTATTTAACGGTAGCAGATCCAGTTACCGAAAAGGAAGGGGTTCCTGAATTGGTGGTGCTTGTGAGGACCAAAGTATAAGCTCCCCCATCCTTTAGGTTGGACAAGGTATATCCTGGATTGGTCCCTCCTGCACTGGTATAAGCCAAGTTACTCTGTCCAAAATCAATAGTCGAACTCGTTCCCGCATTAAAAGCAGCGGTATTGGTCGCTGCTTTTTGAAATTGTTTGGTACCGTCTACAGTTTGATTGGTAGTTAGATCGACAAAATTTTGGGTAGTGGATCCTGTTCCCCCATTCGCAATTGCAAGGGTCGTCCCATTCCAAGTGCCTGTGGTGATAGTACCCACTGAAGTAATGTCAGTTCCCACCAACTTACTTGCAACGATACTACCTGCTAGCATGGCATTGGTGACCTTACCCGCTCCAATGCTAGTAGCCAATCCTGCACCAGAAGTGGTCACATCCCCAGTAAGCGCACCAGGCGTCTGCAATACATTTCCATTTACTGTCACTATGCCTGTTCCTGTCGGGGCTGGACCTGCCGGGCCTTGTGCACCCGTAGGACCGGTAGCACCATCATTTCCATTGGCCCCTGCTGCACCAGTAGCACCTTGAGGACCAGTAGCACCGGTAGGGCCTTGTGGGC
>JALRIY010000305.1 GCA_023255285.1 Algoriphagus sp. | reverse complement strand
TATCCTAAGAAGGTGATTTCAAGTTTAACTTCTGGGATAAATGGTCTTGCAATTTCAAATCTCCCATCTGCGCCTGTTACAGTACCGCGAAGTAGGGAGTCAGTGACCGTTTTGATGAGTACATTCGCACCAATCATGGGAGCATTTGCTGCCCCATCAATCACTTGACCAGTAAATTTTCGTTCAGGACGAGCCTGATCACCAGTCCGTTGTCCAAAAGTCGAATAAGCTGCAAAGAAGGTAAAGAAAAATAGAAGTACTAGAGAATTGGTTTTCATAGCGTGGTTGAAGTTCACCTCCTTTGACTGCCCCGAGGGGTAAAAGGTTTATGGGGAGGAGATAGTAAAATTAGAAAGGAGATTCTAAGGGATAAGTGGTCTATTTTCAATCTAAAAATCGGAGTATCAAGAACTTTGGTTCATGATTTCAGCATAGGTAATCCCATAGTGACTTTCGTGGTAGGTCACTTTTCCATCTTGAATAAGTAGAACTTGAGGGGACTCATGTGGGACGCCCAATCGATCGGCCACGCTATTCGAGAGGCTGCGGTAGGCAATAAGGTCTAAGTAGTAGGGCGTAATTTTTGTTGCATCTTCTTCCTTCCAATTTCGAAGTAACCGATCTAAGGACATGCTGCTAATTGAGCAACGAGTGCTATGCTTAAAAATGAACACGGGTTTTTGAGCACTTTCTACGATTAGTTCATTTAGTTGCTCTTCCGATGTAAGTTGTTTCCAGTTCATGTACTCTTTTTGCTACTTTTGTCGTTGGTTCCACAAAGGTAACTTAGTTCCATCGAACTCTCAAGCATTATGATTAGGCATCTGAATCCTTCTTATTTGGCTCATCCGCTTGTGGTGATCTTTGGAATTTTTTTAACAGGGTTAAGCGCTTGCAAGACGTTAGATCCTGCAGCTAGTCTTCCTCTCCCTACTGTACCTAGCACTCGATCTGAGGTCAATGTACCTGTAGAGATTCCATTTTCAACACTTTCAAGGGTGGTCAATGGCATCGCACCAGCTGTGCTATTCCGCCAGCGAGGGGTTGATTTGGGCAATGGATTGGTCGGTGACTTTGTTTTTTCAAGAAATGGGGAAATCCAGCTTCGAGGGCTTGATCAGCAGCGTTTAGAAGTTATTTTCCCACTAAAAATTCAAGGTGAGGTGGGTTTAAAACCTGGTGGAATTCGGAATCTTCTCCAAACTAAGGTGCCCATTTCTAGTAATTTGGAGCCCGTATTTGTGATTAATCCAGAGTTGCAACCCAACTGGTATTTAGGGATCCCAGAATTTGAGCTTTTAGACTTGGGAGGAAGGTTGACCCTTTCTGTCTTGGGGATAGAGCTGGACTTAAGTGCCTTGGTGCGACAAGAAATCCGGAGGTATGCAGACCAGGAAATCCTTTCCAAATCCAATCTACTTCCGCTTAAGCCTTGGATAGAGCCGGTTTGGAATCAATTGGGAAAGCCAATGCTCGTGGAGGTTGAAGGGAGGAAAATAGGCCTGTCTATACTACCGGATTCCTTGAAGATTCGGGAATACCTGCTACCCGGTAAGGGACTGCACCTCGATTTAGGTTTTGAGGGACAGGTACAGATTCATCCTGTTGCAGCGCTCCCTACGCTGGCATTTCCACTACCCAAAATTTCACCAAATACGAATGCTAGTAATCGGATTGCTTTGCAACTGCCCTTCGCATTCAACTATCTAGAAATGGATGCATTGATCCAAAATTCATTTGTTGGGCTGTCAATCCCCTTGAATAAAAATTATCGCTTGCAACCCACTCAATTTCGGACCCAAGCCTATGGGGAGCGCTTGGGAATCACAGTTTCCTTTAATGCCGTTTCGTACCAGGGAGATACCCTTACCGGGGAATTGTTTTTAGTTGGTAAGCCTCTATACGATCCCACTGCTCGGGAAATACGCGTGGAGGACCTTGATTTTGTTTTGAAAAATGGGAGTACAAAAGCAGTCTTGGGTACCCTTATCAAAAAGGGGAAGATTCGTAGGCAACTAACTCAGCGTATAAAAATTCCCATGGGGGAAACACTATCAGCAAATAGAAATGGGCTTGAGGAGCGACTCTCTCTCGAAACCCCATGGGTGAAGGTTTCCATCCAAGACCTACAAATCGTACCACTCGGCTTTTATCCTACCCCCACTGGATTGGCCATTCCACTCCAAGCTACGGGTATCACTGCCATTCAATGGAAGTAAAACATCCTAGTGAACAAATA
>JALRIY010000304.1 GCA_023255285.1 Algoriphagus sp. | reverse complement strand
ATCCACTAGAGAAAACTCTACAAATACAGGATTCGAATTCCAAAAATGCCCTGAATGGCAGTAGCGCGCTGCACATAGTTCCGGTCGGCGGCGTTGATGACAATGTCATTTCCTAGCAAGAAACCATAGTTGCCTCCAACAATCAGGTTGAGATCAAAAATTCCATTCACTTCCTTTGCCAGGTTATAGTGGAATGCCAGCCCTCCATGAAAATTGGAGTAATCCAAAATAAACCGCGAAGGACTTAGGCCATGGATCACCTGCAATTCCCCATAACCCAGTTCACCGCGGAGGTCAAGATTTTTGACTAGAGGAACCTGATGGTAGAGGTAGACCCCAGTTTCTGGCATGCGCACCTCCTTAAAAAATCCTCCCAAAAACCGGTTGTCTAGCATGCTGGCAGCCTGCTTATCAAAATAAATACCTACACCGGGGTAGCCATGAAACTCAACCTCTATGTTAAGACGGTAGCTCAGCCCCACTGCATAGGTATCTCCTAAAAAAGTGCCCTTTTCGAAAGAACGGTACCCCATGGCTGCCCCTGGGGCAAAGGTGAATTGTCCCTTAGGAAGCCTGGGCTTTTCCTTGATTTTTTGAGAAAATCCGGGCAAAACCACACAAAACGAAAGCAGGACAGCAAGAAGAAATCTTCGGATCATTCGCGGACAATTTTTAAAGTGCCCAAATACCTAACCCCATCTGAACCTTTTTCCACATCGGTTACAGAGATGTAATTGATGGTCACTAACTCGCCAAAAACTTCCATTTGAAACTGTGCTGGCGCGGTCAATACTAGAAAATAATAACTATTTATGGAGTACTCATTTCGAGAGGGTAGGACGTAACGAAACTCCCCTCGACCATCGGTCTTCACTTTGTAAATAACCGTTTTGGCAACGGGTTCCTGCGGCCCAAAATCTAGCTCTTGGGTTACGATGAACTCCAACCCAGCTACTGGGTTCCCCTCCACATCCACCACCCGCCCCGTAAACGTATCGAAACTATTGTGGATGAATTCCTGACAGGCCCCGAGCGAAAGCAGGAGCATTGCAAGCAAAAGAGAGGATTTAAGATTTTTTTTCATTCCTACACTGAGATTCTTAGTACGCTTGCTTAGCCAATTCACTTGTTAATTTACCAAAGGTATAGCCACCCTTCATTGGGAACTTTTCCGATGACGAACTGCCTCCACCACCACAGCGATAGCTCCCCAAACAAGGATGCATGCAAAACCCAATTCGGTAAAAAAAAGAGATTTAAATACTTTACCAACACCGCCAGTCCGAGGATTAGAAAAGACAAGCCATAAAGACGATCAATTGGTTTTTTGGTCATTTAACTCGTAGTAAATAGCGCGTATGTCCATTGGAATAGCCAAGAATAAGCGTGTCCCCCAAAAAACCATACCTATTTGATCGAATCCCCAGTGCACCATAATCCAGTTGTAAAGTATTGTTGTCAATCGTAGTCCAATCAAAGGTAGGTATCGCTGCATAATCTAGTGTTGTCAATTTGATTCCTCTGGCCTCCATGTCATCCCTTAAAAAATTAGGGTCAAGAATCAATTTCCCTGTTTGGGTATATTCTTCGACATACTTTTTCTGATAGAACTCATCCTTGATTACTTCGCCAGTTGCATCTAGACTATAGAGCATCATCCATCTTCCTACCAATCGGGGATCGCGTTCTACTTTTTGGCTAAAAGAGCCAAATAGGATCAAAATCAGCAGTATCGAAATTCGCATGGCTCAGTGATTACGTTTATTTTCCTTAGTAAAAATGGTTCTAAGTGCGATACCCTGATTAAAACCCAGTAGCACCATGGATAGGAACGTGAAATTCGGAACCTTGTTTCTTCCCTCCATCCAAAATCCACTATGCCACAAGGATACCCCTCCAATGACCACCGCAGCACACAGGATTATCACATGAAAATAGGTCTTTCTTTTGCTCATCGGCTGGATTGAATTCATCTGCAAACTAAGAAATCTAAATCCTAGGAAAAAAAAACCTCTGACAAGTTCTTCTGACAGAGGGGTTGGAGGAATGATTTAGGTCTGGGAGACCGAAACCGTTACTTTAAATTCTTGTAGCGAATACGCTTTGGCATCACGTCGCCAAGGCGCTTCTTCTTGTTTTCCTCGTAGTCGGAGAAGTTACCTTCAAACCAGTATACCTGCGAATCGCCTTCAAAGGCCAAAATATGAGTACAGATACGATCCAGGAACCAGCGGTCGTGGG
>JALRIY010000303.1 GCA_023255285.1 Algoriphagus sp. | reverse complement strand
GGCTGGGGTAGCGTTGGTTTGGTATTCAAAAAAGGTACTACTTTTTGAGGGTGCCGAAGGTAATTTTAAAGGCAGCACCCACAACTGCTGGATTTTGCCCTGTTCCAGAAATATCCTGCAAAGGATAGGAATAAAAGGGCATCAGCAGGTAATTGGATTTGTTGGTTTCGTATACGCGAACATTCACCCCAAGGTTAGCCAAGGCAAAAGGAAAAAACCGAGTACTGGGTCCAGCTAATGGAGTGGTCTCTACCACCTGGGCACTTTTCAAAGTACCGAGGGAGTTAGCCGTACCATCTGCCGGCGCCGCAACCTGCCGGGTGTAGATCAGTTCCTGCTGCGCGGATTGATTGAAGGTGAGCAGATTGGAAAAACCAGCCTGCACCGAAATGGACTTCGAAGGAGTCACCGAATACCGGACGTATAGGGGCACATCCACCTGCACTTGTTGCACCTGGGTAGTTCGTTCAATAGGTGAATTCACTCCCGCCAACTTCATAGCCGATTGACCCTCGGTAGCCTGACTAAGGTAGTTGACCCCTAGCCCTGATCCCACACGAAGGTTACCTACCAAAACCTGATCTACCTGCAGTCCTAGACCAATTTGAGACCCTGAAGTTACTTGGCTGGCGTCAACACTACTCCCAAATCCAGGGCCTAGTCCCAAAGTAAAAGATACCGGGTCTTTTTGCTGAGCGAGCAGTTCTGCTGCTTCCTCTGGTACAATTTCCGCGTAGCTAGGACCCGCGGTAGTGGTTGATCTTGAACTTTTTTCTTCCTGAAGGCTGGCCTGAAGACTTTCGGCTTCAATGCTTGAAATCGGTGGAGCTGCAGGCGCGGTAGAAGCAAGCACCTGGACCAGCTGAGAGCCGGTCTCTCCTACCTTTTCAGAAGGGGATTCCCTCGAGGAAATAGGGCTTTTTTGCTTCCCTAGATCCTTGGTAGCTACGAGTAGAGTAGATTTCTGGGTAGTTGGTGTGCGGTTATCGTTCCCGCTGCCCTTACTTTTCTCCGAAGTCTGCTCAGACAAGACCTTCAAAACTTCTTCACCTTCCTTTGATTCAGGATTGACTTGACTTTGCTCTGATTGGTTAGGTGCTACTTCTTGGATGGACTTGTTTTCAAGGGCTACTTGCTGCTCCTGATTATTTCCAGTCCATTGCAGGCTTAGGAATAGGATCAGAGCAAGTGAAGCCGCGATGCCTCCTGACCACCACCAAAACGGGGGGATACTTCCCTTTTGGTTTCGACGGGCTTCAAAGGCCTCCCATGCTCCAGCAGCATAAGGGATTGGGGCCTCCTCCTGCTTTTTACGCAGCAGCTCCCCTAGTCGGACACTCCACTTATCTTCCTGCATAGACGGTATGGTAAAGGTGTATCAGTTGGCGCAGCTTGTGCTTTGCTCGAGTTAGGTACACGCGTGAGGAACTTTCAGTAATTGCTAATTTTTCGGCTATTTCTTTGTGGCTATAGCCTTCCACTTCGTACAAGTTGAAGACCAAGGACTGATCTTCCGGGAGCTGGTGAAGTAACTTCAAGATTTCTTCGTAAGTCAGCTGGCCGATTGCATCCTCGTTGACTTGTAGTAGACTGTGCCCTTCCACCTCCTCATGAAAACGGAATTTTCGATTTTTTCGGTAGTAGTCAATTGCCGTATTAACGGCAATCCTGCGCAACCAAGGCCTTAGGACTACTTCCGTTTTAAGTTTTCCAACGGTGTCAAAAAACTTGAGAAACGTATCTTGGGTAATCTCTTGAGCCAAGTCTTCGCTTTTGACATAAGTCCTTCCTATGCCCATGACAAACCCGTAGTATTTTTTGAAAAAATACTCCTCGTGCATCTTTGAACGACGCTTGCACCCATCGATTAATTCAAGATCTGTCAGATTCAATAGGATAGGCTAAAATTCACACGCTTTCTGATGTACGGGATTTAGGGTTTGCTAGTTGTGAAACGAAAGTTCAATCCAAAACGCTACACCCCTAGAAAAAATTAATTCGGATCTACATCCACGATCCACCGCACCGATCGAAACTCTGGGAAGGCTTGCAGATCTTCCAAAATTTTGGATAAGCGCTCCTTAAATACCGATTGGGTGTCGCCTTGTCGGTCCAATTTTATCAAAGACTCTAGTTGGTATAAGTTTTTAATGCGGGCAATACTTCCCTTTTCTGGGCCTAGCACTATTTTTTTGAGGGGTAGATTGGCCATTTCCCGGTGCAGCGCATGTGCCGCCTTCTCTG
>JALRIY010000302.1 GCA_023255285.1 Algoriphagus sp. | reverse complement strand
TGGATCTGACTGTACGCGGGGCGGTATCCATTGGTCGTAGACTCATGGATCCTTTGGCTGAGTTGGTCAAAATTGATCCAAAGTCCATTGGAGTGGGGCAGTACCAGCACGACGTGGATCAACAAGCCTTGAAGAATTCCTTGGACGATACGGTGATTTCAGCAGTAAATAAGGTGGGCGTGGAGGTCAATACCGCCTCCAAAGAATTGCTCACCTATGTATCTGGACTTGGACCTCAATTGGCGCAAAATATCATCGCATTCCGTCAGGAGTTTGGGCCTTTCAAGAGCCGGGCGCAGTTGAAAAAAGTTCCTCGTTTGGGGGACAAAGCATTCGAGCAGGCGGCGGGATTTTTGCGAATTCGCGATGCCAAACATCCCTTGGATCAATCAGCCGTACATCCCGAGCGCTACGAGTTGGTGGAAAAAATGGCCAAGGATCTCAAGACTTCTGTTCAGGATTTAATGAGTTCTGAGGAATTGCGTGCTAAAATTGTGCTTCAAAACTATGTATCTGAGACGGTAGGTATTCCTACGCTTCAAGACATTGTGGAGGAATTAGCCAAGCCTGGCCGCGATCCCCGTGCTGGATTTGAGGTTTTTGAATTTCAGGAAGGAGTCAATTCCATGTCGGATCTGAAAGTTGGGATGAAACTTCCCGGTATCATCACCAACATCACCGCCTTCGGTGCCTTTGTAGACATTGGTGTACACCAAGACGGATTGATTCACCTAAGCCATTTGGCAGATCGATTTATCAAAGATGCCAATGAGGTGGTGAAAGTGGCGCAGCAGGTAGAGGTCACGGTCTTGGAAGTGGATGTCGCACGTAAGCGCATTGCCTTGAGTCGAAAAGCAGACCCCTTTGGCACCCAGGCAGTCAAAAAACCAGTTAGGACGGAAGTGAAAGTAGCTGCGCCTACATCGGAAGGATCTATGGCAGAGAAATTAGCACAATTGAAAGGACATTTCAAGAAGTAAGAGAAACTTAAGGATTAATTCCGTTCCTCTTCCTGGTACATTTCCCTGTATTTCTCCTCATCCATACCCTTGCTGAAGCGGCGGATATTGTAGGTAAAGGAAAGCATGAAATACTGTTGAAGTACGTTCGTCTGGATGTCTTCAATAAAGGTTTCGGAGATATTTCGACGTACGTTGGCATTTTGATTGAGTAGGTCATAGACCATGATACTTACCTCTCCGCGTTGATTTTTGAATATTTTTTTACCCAAACTCATGTTGACTAGCGAAAAGTTGGTATTGAAGCCTGCGTTCAAGCCTGAGTTGATCTGGTGATTCAAATCAAGTCGGTAGATGATGCCTTTCCAAATGATCCAGTTGAAATTGACACGGAAGCGTTGCTGAAAGAAATCGGTATTGAGGTTGGTGTTGAGTGTATTTTCCGAGCGATTGAAAGACGATCTAGCCGATAGGTTGAAGTCCAGATTTTCACTGATGCTGCTAGCAATGGAAAGGCCAGTACTCAAGCGTTGGGAATTGGTAAACCCAAGTTGATCATTGACCTGACCGGGTCTACGGGTGATACCTCCACCTGCATTGATGTTGAACTTGGATTTGATGAATTCTAGTGGCATCCCGTAGTTGGCCCAAGTGCGTAATTCGTAGAAGCCGTCCAGGTTAACGGGTTTTAAAAGCTGGTCTCCTTTTTCAAGGGTAATTCCTTCGGCAAGTGCTAGCGGTTGGCTTGCAATCAGGGTGCTGTTGCTGATAAATCGATTGGTAAGTGAGGAACTTGCATAGAGGAACCAACTGTGATCGGTATCGGGATTTTGACTTCGAAATCGAAGACGCATTTCTTGTCTGTAGGATTGGTCCAAGTCGGGATTTCCCACACGTACTTGAAGGGGATTGGTATTGTTGATGACCGGTTGGAGTTGCCAAATGGATGGTTCTGCAGTGCGGGTATCGTAATCGAGTTGGAGATTGGTGTTGGGGCTAAACTTGTATTCCAAGCGAAGGGTAGGGAGCCAAGCCGAGAAATTCCGTTCCAAGGCGAATTCCTTCGGAAACTCTTGTCTATTGTCCAGTTTGGCGGTCTGGTACTGTAACTCTGTTTGGAATTTCAATTTCTCCGTACTGTATTGGTAGCCCAGTTCGGTCTCCTGAGTTAGGTAGTCACTGAAATAAACGTTTGTAAGTAGTGTATCTAGGGCTTCGATGGCACCAAAATCTCCTTCGATTACGTTGTAAACGCGTTGATCGGAATCGTTCGCTCGATTTCCTATTTCGTATTCAATTTCAAGTTGCCCTTTAG